>DAOVOW010000314.1 GCA_030629485.1 bacterium | reverse complement strand
ATTGAACCGAAACACGTTGCGTCGCCGGTCAGGCTACAATTGTACGGTGTCATCCGGTATCGTCGAGAAATCGAAGAAGAAATCGACCGGCATCCGGAAAACCTGCGGATCGGTTGTTTGTATCTGTTCCACCAGGAGGTACAGATCGTATCCGCCACTGTCTGACGGTTCCTGTATATAGCGAAATTGGTAGTACGGCCGATATTCGCCGTAGATCCAGTCTTCAAAGAACCAGTCCAGTTCCTGACCCGTAGCGGCCTCAAAAACATCGCGAAAATCCTCCGTGGTAGCAGCACCGTACTGGAATTGCGAGTTGTAATACGCCGCCACGGCGTCATAGAACAACTCGTTCCCCAGCATACCACGAAGCATGTGGATCACCCAGGCGGCTTTGTCGTAAGACAGCCCGCCGTGGAAGATGTTCCAGACTTCAGAGGTGTCGCTGTCTTCGATAAATATAGTACCGCCGCCGGAGTAGGCCATGCCGTTCATGTAATTGTGGTAGGCGGCCCAGCCGTCTTTCTCAAGATAGTAATCCGCCTCCGCGTATGACGCCCACCCTTCATTGAGCCAGATATGACCCCAGGAACGACAAGTAATCATATCCCCGAACCACTGATGAGCCATCTCATGCACCACCACCCGCTCGGAAAAGCCGAAACTGCTGCCGCTCATGGAACTCATGGTCTGATGTTCCATGCCGCCGCCCCACTGGAAGTTGGCGTGTCCGTACTTCTCGTTCGCGAACGGATACTGACCGTACTTGTCGCTGAACACAGTGAGGGCATATGGCGTAATGTCGTATTTGGTAAGCGAGTAGGTGTAGTTGTTGGGATACACGGCGTGAACGATCGGCATCGTATCCTGCCCGGCATTGTAAATCCACTCATCGTTCCAAACCGTGTACACGGATATGGCCACCGAAAACAGATAGGTAACGATGGGATAACGCACCGACCAGTAGAAAGTGTGCGCGTTGGCTCCGTATGACACAGTAGAATCAAGGATGCCGTTGGAGGCGGCGTAGAAGGCGGTGTCCACCGTAATCGCGATATCCATCGAATCCGGTTTGTCGTCCATGCGATCCTTACATGGCCACCAACTGCGCGCAAAGTACGGCTCTGACAGAGACGAAATCACGGGTGTGCCGTTGCGATAAGCAAAAGAGAACCCTTGAAACCCACCCTCGGTGGGATGGCCGTGATAGTAAAAGGTCGCCTCAAACTGTTCGCCGCTGTTTCGCACGGCGTCCAGCGAAACAGTCACGACATTATCAAGGCGTGAAAAGGCCAGCGGACCACTTGACGCCTGGATCGAGTCGAGGATCATCCCGTCGTGAAAGTCTACCTGCACCTCGACGACATCATCGATGGTTGCCGCGGCGACCATCTTGACAATGCCGAAGATAATCTCAGTGGTGTCGTTAACTCGAATATTAACGTCGTAAAACAAGACATCGTAATTGGTTTGGGTATTCTCAACCCGCGCCCTGGCGGCCAGTTGGCGCACGAATTCTTTATCGAGCGCAGCCGATGCCTTGCCCTCCCAAAGTTTCTGGTGTATCACCGACGCCGGCACATCCGCCGAGTCGGTTTCGGCCCGGGCAGGTGTGAAAACCAGGCCCAGAATCAGCAGTGTGGTGATGGTGAGGATAGAGAATCTGATAACGCAAAACGATTTCATCAAGCTCTCCAGGCAACGGCTTGTCGTCTAATTCTGTAACTGCACAGAACCGGCTTGGTTCCGTTCCTCCATCCGGCTGGCCTGCCGATAGACTACCCGCAACTTATCCGAAAGGCGGTTTTTGTCAAGGTATAACAGGTTATCGGCCAGCGGCATCAAAGCTGAACAAGGATTGCGAAGGTCGCACCATAGACAAAGGCGCCGTCCGCTGTCGCGAACGGCGCCGCAGATAATCGGTAACAGACGTCTTAGTACGGATTACCGCACGGGATTGGTCCGCCGTTGAACATGTAATCCACCATGTAGACCAGATCTTCAATTGCGATGATGTGGTTACAGGTCAGGTCACCGACACGTAGTTCTGGTTCGGGGCGTGGGCCCATGTTGAACATATAGTCCACCAGATAAACCAAGTCGGCAATCATAATGATCCCATCATAGTCATTGTCGCCATGGAACCGCCAAACCCGCATCCGCACCGAGATTTTCTGGGGGCTGTTACTCGCCGACGCTGCGGTGAACAGGAGTGTGTCCTCATACTCACCGAAAGGGAAGCCCGATGAATTACAATTGAAGCTGAAGCAGGCCGGAACATTACCACCAAGCACTTCCGGGTAGAGCCAGGGGATGCTATCCACCAATTCCCACTCCATACAGCCACCGAATTTGTTCCAGATCTCCGTGGCCACCGGCAGCGTCGGACCTGCATTCTCCTGGGTCGGAATGATATACCGATCTATCGGCAGGAAGATCTCCGGCGTTTCGGTGGCCGCTTGCACCTGATAGACCACCGGCAGGTAGCGCGGTGAGTTATCGGCGTTTGGAGCTACGATCATGATAGTATCCAGGTAATCCCCCACCGGCAGTTCGAGAAAGTTGGCCGAGACCGTGAAGGCGCCCGAACTGGTTCCCGTATCCGGCCAGACTGTGAAATAGTCGGATTCGTAGACAATTTCTATCGGCATCGGATTATCACCACCGTAATTGGAGACGACAAAAGTACGCGACGGCGCCACGCCCATCCAGCCCATGCTGCATTCATAGACGGGCAGGTTGAGCGAATCCACGTTGACCCCCAGGTGCGCCGGATTCTCTCGATAGATGAAATGCAACTCTACCGGGAAGGGTGAATTGATCGCCTCGTTGGAATGTACCCAGATAGTGTCATAGTAATCGTTGCCGGCCGAGCCGCCCGGGATCTTGAAAAAGAGTTCGACACCCAGCGGAGCAGTGCCACTGTCCGGCACCATGTTGAAGATACGTACGGTGCTTTCTTCCACCCAGAAGTTCATGAGGCCGGCGCCGCCGTTGAGCACCATGATGGTGCGATTGGGGATGGAATCCACCGGTACTTTTACGATAATGGTGTAGCCGGCCGAGTCAGTCTCGATAATCGGCAGGTCGGAGCCGACCGAGAGATTGACCGGCACCAGCACCGGACTGTTGCCGGCGGCAGGATCGCTGACAACAATAGTATCATAGTATTCATCGTACGCCAGACCGGTAATATCCACCGTGAGAGTGACGTCGCCGGAGTCAACACCACTGGTGGGCACCAGCGTCAACCAACTTTCGCTGTTGGCAACCGTCCAGTTTAGCACCGACGCGCTGACGTTGATGATGGTCAAGGTCTTCGGCGCCGGATTGTCGCCGCCGGCAATGGCGTTGAAATAGAACTCGCCCGGCTCGACTGCGATCTCCGGCGATGGCGGCTCAATGGTCAGGGTCACCACCACATGTTGTGGCGAGTTAGCCGCATCGGCCGAAACCACTTCAATAGTATCAATGTACAAGCCGGCTGACATCCCGATGGAATTGACACTGACATTAATCGTCTGCACCGTATTGCCCTGGATCGGGGTCACAATCAGCCAGTCGGCATCTTCATTCAACTCGAAAAACACCGGATCGCCGTCCGTTGCCACCTCGAAAGCCT
>DAOVOW010000263.1 GCA_030629485.1 bacterium | reverse complement strand
GCTACCATAACGGAGTTAAGCACACCTTCCACGGTAATCTCAAAAGGATACTGCGCCACCGGGTTCATGGACCCATTATGATGGTTCTTGACCGCTACCGCCGCCAGCATTTCGCTGGTGGTGCCGTACTTGGCCATGTGGGCATGGGCCATCATAGCATACAAACCGGGGAAGGTCGCGCCGTGGAATACTTCATACTCCTGATCGGCAGCACCGGCCAGCGCTGCGGTGGCGCCGTCACCATCAACGTCAGTCATTTTCTCCACCCCGGCGGCCATCACGATATCCGACACGCCGGAACCCACCTCCAGAAATGCCTGGCGGAACGAGATTCCACCCGAGGCGCAGGCTGACTCCACTCGCGTTGCCGGGATACCGGCCATGCCGAGATAGTCGGCACACAGAGCGCTGATGTGCTCCTGCTGCACGAACATCCCACTGGACATACAGCCAACATAGAGTGAATCAAGGTGATCCACGCCGGAGTCTTTGATTGCAGTTGATGCGGCGTCGACAAACAGTTGGCGCAAGGACCGTCGCCAGACCTCGCCGAACTTGCTCATACCGACGCCGACTACATAAACATCTCTCATCGTTGAATCACCTCCTTAGTAGTTCATCTTGATCTTGCGTCGGAACTTGGCGTAGGTGCCGTAGTCGATGTAAGTTATATTTTCATCGAGCAGCTTGTGGGTGCGCACGGTCAGGTCGCGCACTTCATCGATCCGCTCGGTCACTTTCCAAATGAACGCATCCGAACCGGCGCCGGAACCGTACGAACACATGAAAATCAGATCGCCCGGCTCCGACACGTCGAGCGTAGCCGAGAGACCGATCGGCGACGCTCCCGAGTAGGTGTTGCCCAGGCGCGGCGCCAGCCAGCCGGGATCAATCTGCTCCTGCGTGAACCCGAGTTCCCTGGCCACTCGCTGCGGAAACTTGCCGTTGGGCTGGTGGAACACGGCGTACTTGAAATCGGCCGGCTTCATGCCAGATTTTTCCAACAGCGCCACGGAGGCGCCTTTGGTCGTGGCAAAGTAAGCTTCTTCCCCGGTGAAGCGTCCGGCATGCTGGGGATAGAACTCATGTTCACGCC
This sequence comes from bacterium, assembly GCA_030629485.1. GTDB lineage: Bacteria > Zixibacteria > MSB-5A5 > GN15 > FEB-12 > JAJRTA01. The sequence goes on along the minus strand of DAOVOW010000263.1, from coordinate 3,134 downwards.
GCCAGAAATCGGGCATGTCGGTCATGAACGAGTGGGTATCGAGACAATCGGCAATAAGATTATCCTTCCCCATGATGAACGCCGCCGCTCCGGCTGCCGCCGAAAACTCCAGTGCGTCCGACGGTGCCCCCTGCGACGTGTCGGCGGCAATGCCGAGCGCGTACTTCATGTGACCGGCGTCGACATGGCTCATGGCTACGAACATCGCCTCACTGCCGGCTTTGCACGCAAACTCGAAGTCAGCGCAATGAATATCCGGCGTAGCACCAATCGCCTCAGCGACGGTGGTACCTGATGGCTTCACCGCGTACGGATGCGACTCCGAACCAATGTAGATAGCACCGATATCTTTTGGGTCGACAGTCTGCGCTCTGATCAACGCGCGTCGAGTCGCTTCCACTGACAACGTGATCGTGTCCATGTCGGGCGGCGGCACCGATTTCTCGCGCAGCATCAAACCTTTCTTGTAACTGGGCGCATCCGCTCCCCAAACCTTGGCAATCTCTTCAACCTTGATTCGGTGACGGGGCAAGTGCGCGCCGTAACCAACAATTCCTGCCATACGAAACCTCATTGGATCTATGGTTAGCTCTCAATTTGCAGTCGGACTCAATCGAGCCGAAAACTCAAAGTCCGCTATGATACGTACAAGCAACCTTCAGATCAAGCGTTCGGCTGGATTTTTTAACCCGGTGTCGGCCCTGAAGTTCCACCCCCTGCCAAACCTGCCGACAAAGTATGCTCCCCCTTGTGCCGACATACTACGGTATGAGGAGTCTGAGTCTCACTTTAGTGCTCTGTCTGGTTCTGGCATCAGCAACCGGCGCCGCGTCGCCGGAATACGTGCTCGACAGCAACACCGCCTTCTACGAAGGTGAGACGCATAATTATGTTATCCCACGCCCGGACAGGTTCCGCCTGATAACCGACGAAGCTGCCCGCGACGGTTTCTCGTTCGCTTTTATACCCGAGCACGACTCCTATGACTCTGCATCAGTGATGATCACAGCGACAATCTACCGATTAACGGAGAAACGGTTTGACGAGGTCCTGACCGCAGACACCACGGCCTTGCGAGAACATTATGGTCCGGAGCTTGTCGTGCGCCCGGTTGATTCCGTCTTCTTGTTCAACGGCGATCCAACCAAAACCTTTTACGTCGACGACAAAACGCAATTCATTCCTACGGTGATGGTTTCCTACTGCGACGGCGGCAGCGAAATCGTCATCTTTGAATTGAACATTGTCGATGGCGGTCTCCCCCGGTTCCTGGCGGAGTCCATCTTCACGAGATGCCTCCAGCACGTCAAGGTGCTCAAGAAGGGGCAATTGGGGACGGACGGACCGTAGGTTCCTAATCCGTCTTACTGGCGAAGGCCAATATCCAGTCTTGGTCCCGCGACACACGGAAAGAAACCCGGACGAACGTCCGGGCCACCCCGCCGGGCTTCTCTGTGGGTGGTAGGTTCTGGTCGATGCACGACACTGTCCCCCGTGTCGTCAGGCGTCTCTACCTGACGACTCCTGTCGAAACCAAGCCTGTCCTCAGCGCAGCCGAAGGGCGGCTTCGACATCTTCGACTTAACCCACATCGGGCTGTGGGGCACCGGGCTTCACGGGTCGTCTTGGCCTGCCCGCCGCCGTAGTTCCCTCATTACGTCAGCATCAGTCACGTCGAATACTATGTCGCCAATGAGTACAGGCGGGTTCTCCGGCTGTTCGTAGCCTTCGAAATCCTTGATGGTCCCCGAAAACAGGTGTTTGAATTTTAGTGTTTTGCCCGACAGTTCGAAAGCACCAAATACCTCAACGTACATATCCACCAAATCCGTTCTCAGCTTCGCATCGCGCCCTGAATGACGTCGTGGCTCAACAAAACATGTGCACTGAATAGCAAGAGGTATCAGCACCTCCGCCATGAAATCAGTGGACTTATCCCACGCAAGCCAGTCCTGTGTCTTAATACTGTCGACCGTCACGCCGGTTGCCCTATCATCATAACCTTCAAGGTAGGCGTTTGCGAGCTTCTGGAACGCAGCTGTCGCCAGTTCTGCCGTTTGCCGCATCTCGAGAAAAGCGGGTTGCTGCTTGAGCCACTCAATATCAAACTGTTCGTCAGTCACGGCATTCGACTGAAGGAACTCACTCAAGCTGGACCATAGTTTTAGTTTGTGATGCGCATCAGCAAGGTCAGCATCCATCTCGGCAGGAAGTCCCTTATCGCTCTTGCCAAAGTCCTTAGAATTAGCTGTAATGAAATGAACATCACCCTTTTGCTGCGAATATTCGACTGCTATCCTCCAGAGGAGATAGTCTATTACACCTTCCCCTTTCGCGCCAATTGGCTTCTTTCGAGCCAGAATGCGCGATACCACGTTTCCAACATCAATGTCCGGCAATGCTGGCACCTCTGCTGTAGCCCGTGATAGTAGATCCAGCAAATATTCCTGATATTTGTTAACCGCGGCTTCGATACTGCCGCGAAGGTCTGATGGCTTTATCGGGGGATCGGTATCGAAACGACGCCAGTACCGTGCAAATGCCTCTACTTTGCCCCACTTGTCCTTTAGATCGCGCCTTAGATGGGCAACAACCTCATCAACCACGATACGCGGAACGACTAGTGTAGCCCCCTGAGTATTGAGAAATACTCGCAATGCCTTGAAATGCGGTCCCTCCAATCTGTAGTCTTGCATTATCTGGTTCGAGTCCAAGATGACGTACATACTCATCCCTCCCACTCCTCTAACATCTTCCTCTGCTCCTCAGTCAGCGTCTCCGGTATCTCCACTTCGATGCGGACGTAGCAGTCGCCCTGTTTGCCGTTAACTGACAAGCCAAGACCCTTAAGACGCATGAGTGCACCCGGCTGCGTGCCCGGCTTAAGATTGAGAGAAACCGTTTTGGTCAGTGTCTTCACCTGCACTTTGGTGCCGAGGATAGCATCCTTGAACGACACCTTCACCTTGGTGTAGACATCGTTCCCTTTGCGTTCGAAATTCTGATCCGGCATTACTTTCACCGTTATTATGAGGTCACTGAACTGTCCGCTAAATGGGTCGGGTTGTCCCTGTCCCTTGAGGCGTATCTTGCCGCCGTCCTCGATCCCGGCCGGTATCTTGACTTTGAGCTTC
>DAOVOW010000218.1 GCA_030629485.1 bacterium | reverse complement strand
GTTCAAATACCTTGACCTCTGGAACGAAATCACCCGGCGCATGGGCTATTGGATCGATCTCGATGATGCCTACGTAACACTCACCAACGAGTACATCGAGTCGGTCTGGTGGATCCTCAAGAACTTCTTCGACCGTAACTTGATCTACAAAGGTTACAAGACCTTGCCCTTCTGTCCGCGCTGTGAGACCGGGCTGTCCAGTCACGAAGTGGCGCAGGGGTACCAGTTGATCAAAGACCCGTCGATTTTCGTGAAAGTCAAAGCGGCCGATGAGGATTTCAGCTACCTGATCTGGACCACTACGCCGTGGACGCTCCCCTCCAACGCCGCGTTGTGCATGCGTCCAGAGGCCGTCTATGTCATGGTCGAGCACGAGGGCGAAAAACTGGTTTTGGCCGAAGCATTGATCTCAAAAGTATTCGGCGAAGACAAAGAAGTACTGGAGAGGTTCAAGGGAGTGGATTTCGAACGTCGCAAGTACGTCCCGTTGTTTGACATATTTGCGGACAAAGCGGACACGGCGTTCTATGTTATCAACGCCGACTTCGTCACTCTTGAAGATGGTACCGGCATCGTTCACATCGCCCCCGGCTTCGGCGCCGATGACTACGAGATCGGACAGAAGTACGGTCTGCCGGTCTTTCAGGCGATTGAGGCCAATGGCATCTTCAAGGAGTTTGCCGGTAAGTACGCCGGGATGTTCATCAAAGACGCCGATCCGATCATCATCAAAGACCTCAAGTCGGCCGGTCGCTTGTTCAAAAAGGAGTTGTACGAACATAACTATCCGTTCTGTTGGCGCTGTGATTCCCCGCTCGTGTACATCGCCCGACAGTCCTGGTATCTGAGAACGACTCAGTTCAAGAATCAGTTGATCAAAAACAATAACGCTATCAACTGGTACCCTGATGAAATCCGTACCGGACGGATGCTTGACTGGCTGGAAAACAATGTCGACTGGGCCCTCTCACGCGAGCGGTTCTGGGGAACACCTATCCCGATTTGGGTCTGCGATGACGACAAGTGTGGCAAGATGCGGGCGGTTGGTTCTATTGAACAATTGCGCAAGGAAGCAAAAGAGTTGTCCGAACCGGTGGAACTGCACAAGCCGATGATGGACGAGGTCAAGCTCATCTGCGAGTGCGGCTCCGAGATGACCCGCATCACGGAAGTGCTTGATTGCTGGTTCGATTCCGGCGCCATGCCGTACGCTCAGTGGCACTACCCATTCGAGAACGAAGATGAGTTCAAGACAAAGTTCCCGGCCGATTTCATCAGCGAGGCGGTCGACCAAACTCGCGGCTGGTTCTACTCTTTGATAGCTATTTCGACTATCCTGTACGATCAGCCGCCGTTCAAGAACAACATAGTGATGGAGTTCATCCTGGACAAAGAGGGCAAGAAGATGTCCAAGCACAAGGGGAATGTGGTCGACCCGTTCGAAACTGTCAACCAGTACGGCGCCGACCCGACGCGGTGGTATTTGCTGGCCAACTCCGCCATCTGCGTGCCGACCAGGTTTGACTCCGATGCTTTGGGCGAGGTGGTCCGCAAGTACTTCGACACCCTGCGCAACACCTATTCGTTTTTTGCTCTCTACGCCAATATCGACGAGGTCGTCGACAAGGCGGCCAAAGCAGGTGTGTCGATCGAGACCTACCTGGAAGAGAAGGCCGGTGAGCCTGATCGGTTTGACCGCTGGATCATGTCACGTTACCAGAGCCTGGTCAAAGATGTTGCCGGCAATCTTGACAAATACGAGATAACCAAGCCGGTGCGGGCTATTCAGCATTTCGTCATTGAGGAACTATCCAACTGGTACGTGCGCAGCAACCGGCGACGCTTCTGGGCAAAGGCGCATGACCCGTCCAAAATGCGCGCCTACCTCACCTTGTATCGCGTCTTGCTTGGTGTCTGCAAACTGACGGCGCCGGTGACGCCTTTCATCAGTGAAACGCTGTTTGGGGAATTGATGAGGCTGGACAAGGAAGCGCCGCTTTCGGTGCACATGACATCGTTTCCCAAAGCGGATGAGGCCCTGATCGACGAGCAACTCGAAGAAACGATGGGGTTGGTTGAGAAGGCGGTTTCGCTCGGTCGGGCCGCCCGCGCGCGCAAGAACCTCAAAGTGCGTCAGCCGCTGGCAGAGCTTCTGGTGAGCCTCCCGGATCGAGTGAATTTCGAGAAGCTGGAGGGGTTTCTTGATATTCTCAGAGACGAGTTGAACGTGAAGAAGGTGTCCGCCGCCGGTCGGCTCAATCAATATGTCAGCTATTCAGCCAAACTGAACTTCAAAGCGGCCGGTCCAGGGCTGGCAGGGGACGTCAAAAAGGCGGCCGAACTGCTGGGCGGGCTGACTTCAGTTCAGGTTCGCGAGGGGGAACAATCCGGCATGTTTAAGATTGCCCTCGATGGCCGAGAGGTCGTACTTTCAGATGAAGAAGTTCAGGTCGTCCGGCTGGAAAAAGAAGGTTTCGCCGTGGAGTCAGACGGCGGTCTGTCGGTGACCCTGGTGACCGAGTTAAACGAGGAGCTTTTGCAGGAGGGCTTTGCCCGCGAGTTGGTCAACAAGATTCAGAACATGCGCAAAAGTTCCGGTTTTGAGGTGACCGACCGGATTAAGGTCACTTTGGATTCGACCCAGCCGGTGAAGTTAGCCGCGCAAAAGCACGATGAGTTCATCCGTAGCGAGACCCTGGCCGATGAACTTACGTTCACTCAGGCTGCCGGTGACGCCAAGGAGTGGAACATTAACGGTGAGAAAACATCGATATCGGTCGTGAAAGTGTAGATCGGAGTGTCCGATGCGTAAGACCGAGTTGAAAAGATTCGAGAAGCGGCTCCTGGCCAAGAAGAAGGCGCTTCTGAAGGAGATGGGGGTCCTGATGGAGTCGCATATCTCTTCCACCATCAAAGACTCCACCGGCGATCTGTCGTCATACTCCTATCACATGGCGGATCAGGGAACCGATGCCATGGAGCGTGAACTGGCCTTCATGTTTGCCTCCAAGTCCGGGCGGCTGATCTACCACATCGAAGAAGCGCTGCGTCGTGTCAAGGACGGCACTTACGGTAAGTGCTTTTCGTGTGGCAAGCAAATCAACAAGGCGCGGCTCAATGCGGTCCCCCATGCCCGGCTATGTATTGAGTGCAAATCATCCGAAGAGGACAAACGCTCTGGTCCCCAAAAGCGCTAAAAGCCTCCTCTGGCCGGTCGTCATAGTTATCTCGGTCCTGCTTGCAGACCAGATTACCAAGATTCTGGCGCTCCGATACCTTGCCGAAACCGAATCCGTGGCGGTGCTGGGCCGCTTTCTCATGTTTACCCTGGTCTACAACGAGGGGGGCGCCATGGGCACCAATCTTGGGTCCTCCACCTACTATCTGATCGCCTCGATTCTGATTCTGCTTTTCGTCATGTACTACATCTACCTGGCGTGCCGTGACCGCACGCTGGCATTCACGCTGTCGTTCGTGGCCGGCGGGGCACTCGGTAACATCATCGATCGCATCCGTCTCGGTAAGGTAGTCGATTTTATCGATGTGGACATTCCCGACGTGAGCCTGTTCGGTCGTGAGTTGGAACGATGGTGGACGTTTAATATCGCCGACAGCGCCATCACCTGCGCGATCGTGGTGCTGTTGGTGCGAGTGTTGTTTGTCCGGCACCCCAAAGAGGTCGAATCACCGGAGACGTCGCCCCGCCAATCCTAACAAACTCCTGTCTTGCCATCGGGGACGCTATCCGCTATGTTCACACGGATAAGGCACGGAACAATTGTAGAATTACCTCATGGTCCGGTTTGGAGAATGAATGAACAGAGCGGCCCGACTCTTGATCGCGACAGCGCTAATCGTGTCGACAGTTTCCCCCAACATTCCGGGTCAGACGGATTCGAAGCAGACCGAGCCATCAGGGAGCATCAGCGGTCGTGTAGTGGACGGTTTGACCAAATCGTCGCTTGTCGGCGCGAGCATCATGATGGTCGGCAGCGAACGCGGCGTCGCAACCAACGACAAGGGCGAGTTCACCATCAAGAACGTACCGGTCGGCGCCTACAGCGTGGCGGTAAGCAGTGTGGCCTATGGCCCCTTGACTCTTTCCGATATCATCGTGCGCTCCGGACGCATCACCTTCATGGAGATAGAGCTTTATCAGGCCGCCCGCGAGATCGCCGGCACCGTGATCAGAGGCAGCTACTTCGAGGATCACCCCACTGAACCAACCAGCTCCACGCGTTTCTCGGCCGAGGAGATACGACGCTCCCCCGGTTCGGCTGGTGATGTTAGTCGCATCATAGGCATTCTCCCCAGCATCGCCAAGGTCAACGACCAGATGAACAGTCTGGTGGTGCGCGGCGGCACCCCGACTGAGAACGGGTTCTACCTGGACAACATCGAAATACCGAACATTAACCACTACCCGATGGCCGGTTCGTCGGGTGGCCCGATCGGACTGCTCAATGTCGACTTCCTTCGTGATGTGACTTTCTCGGCCGGTGGTTTCTCGGCCGCCTACGGAGATCGTCTGTCGTCGATTATGGATCTCCAGTTTCGCGAGGGAAACCGTCAGGAGTTTGATGGTCAGTTGGATATGCACTTCGCCGGGGTGGGGGGAGCCTTTGAAGGCCCTATCCACGGCGGCCGGGGTTCCTGGATGTTCTCGGTTCGGCGCAG
>DAOVOW010000219.1 GCA_030629485.1 bacterium | reverse complement strand
GTGCAATATAGCAGGTTTTGTATTGCTGTCCAGTTTGTTTTGGATGAGCATACCTGGGCGAGTTGTCCCCTTCGATTGAGAGGGTTTGCGGGCAGAGTTTTTCTGCACTCTATGATGATTCGTGAGTTGGCGCCGGGTGTCCCGAGGTCGTCCCAAAAGCGTGTGTCCCGGCAGGTCTTGCGGTTGTCAAAGGCAAGCGTGTGACCTGCCGGTTGATAGTCCTATTGTGCAACAAGGCCTTATGAGTAATCGTCGGGTCACACCGTCGATTGCATCGACGCCAAGACCCGACGAAACGATCCTGTGGTACAGCCTCACCCCCACCCTATGTCTGACGTGCGTCCTCCATTTCCCTGGCATATCGGTCCAATATGCCGTTGACAAAAGCTGATGACTCAACGGTGGAGAACTTCTTTGCCAATTCGATCGCTTCGTTGAGGATCACTTTGACCGGTACATCTACCATATGATCCAACTCAACGATGGCCAGACGCAGGATATTGAGGTCGATAGTTGCAATCCGCTTGATATCCCAGTTGGTAGCGAGACGCTCGATACGTTTGTCGGCCTCTTCGGTGTTGCTGCGGACAAGATCGAATAGTTGCCGAGCGTAGGTCATGGCCCTCGGAGGTGGCGGGTTATCCGGGTCGAGTTTGAACAGATCCTCGCCCGGCACCTTTTCACCGCACTCAAGGGCGTACAACGCCTGGAGGACCAGTTCGCGACCCCGGCTACGCGGAGACTCAGACATAGTCAGTCTAAGGCTCGATACAGGTTGACCATTTCGATGGCGCTTTCAGCAGCATCCCAACCCTTATTGCCGGCTTTGGTCCCGGACCGTTCGATCGCCTGCTCCAGCGTGTCGGCCGTGACCAGACCGTACACAACCGGCAGTCCATGTTCCAGAGCGATTCGTGCAATTCCCTTGGCCGATTCACCGGCGATGTAGTCGAAGTGCGGGGTGTCACCGCGCACTACGGCACCCAGACAAACGACCGCGTCGTAGTTCCCGGAGCCGGCCATCTTGGCGGCAACGTATGGTATCTCAAAAGCGCCCGGGACGTAAGCCACCGATATGTCCGCCTCCGAACCGCCGTGACGCTTCAGACAGTCAAGCGCCCCGTCGAGAAGTTTGTCGGTGAAGAAATGATTGAACCTGCTGACGATTATGGCGACACGCATCCCACTCGCGTCCAGCTTGCCTTCGTATACTTGATAGCTCATTCTTTGTACTCCTGCCTATTTGAAATTGAGCAGATGTCCTAGTTTATCTCGTTTTGTTTCCAGATACGCCTGGTTGTATTTTGATGGCGCCGCCTCCAACGGCACCCGTTCGGTTAACTCAAGACCATAACCCTTTAATCCAATCACCTTGCGCGGGTTGTTGGTCAGGATGCGAATTGAGGTCAGTCCGAGATCGACCAGGATCTGAGCGCCAATACCATAGTCGCGCAGGTCGGCTTCAAATCCCAACTCCTCATTCGCCTCCACCGTATCGCGTCCCGCTTCCTGTAGTTTGTAGGCAAGAATCTTGTTCACCAGGCCGATGCCGCGGCCCTCCTGCCTCATGTAGAGAATGACGCCACACCCTTCCTTGTCGACAGCCCGCATGGCAGCATGTAACTGAATGCCGCAATCACAGCGTCGACTGCCGAAGACATCGCCGGTCAGACAACTTGAGTGGACCCGAACAAGAACGTTCTTTTGTCCGGCCACATCGCCTTTGGTCAACGCCAGGTGATGGTGATCATCGGTCTCCGATCTGTACAAATGCAGTTTGAAATGACCGTAATCGGTCGGCAGGTCTACCGTTTCCACTCTCTCCACCAGCTTTTCAGTATGCCGACGGTATGCAATCAGATCGTGGATCGAGATTAGTTTCATGTCGTACTCGCGACACAGTTTCCGGAGTCGGGGGACTCGCGCCATACTGCCGTCATCGTCCATGATCTCACAGAGCACGGCGACCGGACTGAACCCGGCCAGACGCGCCAGATCAGTGGACGCTTCGGTGTGCCCGGCGCGAGTCAACACACCGCCCTTGAGGGCCCGGATGGGAAAGACATGACCGGGTCGAGCCAGATCATTCGGGCGCGTGCTATCGTCAGCCAGCACCTTGATGGTGTGCGATCGGTCATGGGCGGAGATGCCGGTTGTCGTACCTTCCACGGCGTCGACCGACACCGTGAAACGGGTACCCAGAAGGGCGGTATTCTGCTCTACCATCGGATGCAGACTGAGTTGCTCAATCCGTTCCGTGGTCATGCAAACACAGATGAGCCCACGTCCATACTTGGCCATGAAATTCACATGCTCCGGCGTTACTTTGTCGGCCAACATGATGAGATCGCCTTCGTTTTCGCGGTCCTCATCATCGACCACGACGACAAACTTACCCGCTCGGATGTCTTCTATTGCTTCCGCGATCGTGTTGAATTCTATCGAATCATCGTTCCTCATGTCACCATCCGCTTTCTATCAACTTGTCCTTGGTAAGGCCTGACGATAGATTCGCCCGACCGGATTTCAAAATGTACTTGCCAATCATATCGAACTCGAGATTAACCTTGTTTCCGGGATGCAGGCGGTCGACGGTGGTCGCACCTACGGTGTGTGGAATCAGATTGACACACAGCCAGCCGTCGCGGACGGCATTGACTGTGAGCGAGACACCGTTGATGGAGATAGACCCTTTTTCAATTACCAAACTGTCATAGCGATGATCGAATGTCACCGCCAGTTCAATCGACTCCCCCACGCGACGGGCATACTCGACCGTCCCGATGTCATCCACATGACCGCTGACCAGATGCCCGCCCAAACGGTCCCCCATCCGCAAAGCGCGTTCGAGATTCACCAGCGTGCCTCGCCTGTACTCGCCAAGAATAGTGCGCGTGACCGTCTCCGGCGAAGCTTCCACCACAAAGAGATCGCCGGTCATCTCCGTAACCGTGAGGCAGGCGCCGTCGCAGGCAATCGACTCCCCCAGACTTATCAAGGCGGCGTCGACACTGGAGGCTATCGCCAGCACGTGGTAATCGCCTCGTCGCGTGATGTTCCGAATTTCTCCGGTTGCTTCAATCAAACCTGTAAACATGCTTAGCCTCTCCCCTTCGGATATCCGATGAAGACGCAGTCGCGACCGGAGGTATCGAAAGTGTGCCGTTCGAATTGTACGGCGTCAGTCAGGTGTTTGGTGGCAAGATCACCTATTGAACTCACGCCGTTGCCGATGATAATCGGCGCCGTGACTATAACGAATTTGTCGACGAGTCCGGCTTCAACAAATGATGTCGCCAACTTCGCGCCCCCCTCCACCAACATTGAACGCAGTCCGAAATTATCGGCCTGACGCACCAAGTCGGTGACATCGACCAAACCGTTCTTAGTCCGCCGCAGTCGCCAGAAGATGATCGGACCACCGTGCTTGCTGAGGCGTTGTCTATCGGCGTCGCAGGCAGCGGCCACGATAGTGCGGCCGTCCTCATTATTTTGAAGGAGTTGACATTTGCGCGGCAGTTTCATATCCGAACTCACAATGATTCGGTAGGGATTGCGTCCTTTGACCAGCCTGACGGTTAAGGCGGGGTCATCGTGACGAACGGTGCCGCTGCCGACCACTACCGCATCGACTTCGCTACGCAACTGATGCGATAACCGGCGCGACTTTGTTGACGTGATCCATTTGGAATCGCCTGTCATGGTTGCGATGCAACCATCCATACTCTGAGCCCATTTGAGTATGATGAACGGACGACCGTTCTCGTGGTAGCCGAAGAACTGTTCGTTCAAGGCACGCGCTTGTTTTCTCAAGACGCCGACGACGACTTCAATCCCGGACTTTCGCAGGGCGCGCAGGCCTTTACCACTGACGCGCGGATCAGGATCCTTGACAGCGCAAACGACCCGCTTGATGCCGGCGGCGGCAATGGCATCGGTACAAGGGCCGGTGCATCCGGTGTGGCAACATGGCTCCAGGGTAACATATAAGGTTGCGCCCCGACATCCGCCCCTGGCGTTTTTGATGGCGACTACTTCCGCGTGGTCGCGACCTGCGGCATGGTGGTAGCCCTGACCGATGATGCGCCGACCTTTGACAATCACCGTCCCGACCAGCGGGTTTGGACTGGTGTGGCCGCGTCCCTTCACAGCCAGGTTTAGCGCTCGTTCCATGTACGCAACGTCAGTCGCGTCGGCCATAAAAAATCCCCAAAGTGAATTCGGGGCATAAACAAGAGCTAACAATCCGGCCTCGCCTGGACAGCGAAAGCCAATCTTCTCTCATCCGGACTATCACCGTCGGCGCCTGGATTTCACAGGCTCTGCCGGAGTTGCCTCCAGCTCGCGGGCTTTGACCGCCGGTCGAGGGTTTTCACCTCACCCCGAAGATTTCTTAAGAGCCAATATAGCGGACTTCGTGGAAATGGCAAGAGATTTCGGTACCTGCCGGACGGGGCGCCAATTTGTCGAAACCACAGGGGTTTCGACAATACTGCCGACAGTGGCGGGTTCCCGCCACGGCGCGCAGGCGAAGACGGCCCCGCCCTACCCAGCTTCTTCAACAACCGGCCAGACTTAGGAGGCAGTCAGTTCTCTGACCAGGGCTTTGACGTCTTTCAAGTGGAACGGTTTGGGCAGTACGGTCTTAATTCCC
>DAOVOW010000323.1 GCA_030629485.1 bacterium | reverse complement strand
ATTCTTGTTACGAAAAGTGGTGGTGGCGCCCGGTTGAGTAGCAAGTCCGCGGATGAAGTTGCGGACGTTCTCAGCAGGCAAGCCGAAATCTATCGTGCAGTCGAACGGATCGAGTTTCGGCGCCGGTGTGGCCGCCTGTTCATCCTGCCCATGTGGTTTGAAGCCCGTTTGCTCAATCAGGTCGAGCGTTTTCAGCAGAAACGGTCCGGACAGATCCGAAAGCCGGCTCGCCAGCGAATCGAAATTGTCGTCATCATTGATGGCTATCCGTTCTTGTAGAATCACGTTGCCGGTATCGACCTGCTTATTCAGAAAGAAGCTGGTCAGACCAGTTTCTTTCTCGCCGTTGATCAAGGCCCAGTTGATCGGCGCTGCGCCGCGATATTTGGGCAGGAGGGAGGCGTGCAGGTTGATCGAGCCGTATGTCGGCAAACTGAACAGCCGCTCCGGCAGAATCCGGAAAGCCACCACCACAAAGAGGTCCGGTTGCAGGGCGGCCAGTTTGTCATACAGCTTGTCGCTTTTCAGCGACTTGGCCTTGATAACAGGCAATCCGATTTCCGCCGCCGTGTCACACACTTCAGTGGGACACGTATCCTTGCCGCGGCCGCGACGTTTGTCGCTGCCGGTGACTACCGCCAAAAGTCCATGACGGCTCTTGTGCAGGGCCACCAGCGGTTTACAGGCAAACGCCGGCGTACCCATGTACACTATTCGCATTTACGATGTTTACCGTGCGCCGAGTCGGTCGGCTATGTAGTCGAGCAGGGTTGACCTGCCCGCGAGCGGGCGACAGCTATGCCGCGCAGGAAGATTTGGCCAGCTTTCTGAGGCGGCCTTTCAATAAGGTACGGGTCAGCGGCGTCATGCGGTCGATGTACAGTGTACCCTCAAGATGATCGTACTCGTGAAGGATAGCGCGAGCGGCCAGGCCTTTAGCCTCAAGTACGAACTCGCGTCCTTCCAGGTCCGTCGCTTTCACCTTCACATGGGCGGGACGGACGATCTTCTGATAAATCCCCGGGAACGACAGGCAGCCCTCCTCGAGTTCGACTTCGCCATCAGTTTCGAGTATCTTCGGGTTAATGAATACTCTGATGGTTTCGGTCAGGTCGACCGCTGCCAAATCAGTAATAAAAACGCGCTTCAAGACGCCGATCTGGACGGCTGAAAGGCCCAGACCCTTAGCTTTTTTGAGCGTGTCCACCAAATCGGACACCAAATCTTTCACTTGCTGGTTGATCTCGTCAACCGCTTCGGAAACTTCCCGCAGGACAGCCTCGCCGTATATGACGATCCGTCGCTCAGACACACGGTACTCCTAAACTATTAGTCCACCTTGGCGGCAATTGAGGACTTTAAGAACTCCATCCGGACGTCGTTGCCGATCTTTAATACTACTCGGCCTCGCTCTTCATCGATGGCAAAAATAATCCCGAACATTCCGCCTGAGGTCACTACTTTGTCTCCCTTCTTGAGATCAGAAAGGAGTTGTTTATGTTCTTTCTGTTTCTTTCTTTGTGGCCGGATCAGCAGCAAATACATGAGGACAAAAATCAATCCAAACCAGACGAGCGTGAACATCCCGCCGCCGCCTGTTTCTCCGCCGGCCATCAAAATGGGCCAATTACTTAACAAACTTACTCCTTATTTTATCGGCAAAGCTGCTCAAAACTTGAACAGCCATTCCTTTCCAACGGCAAATATAGCTTTCTGCCTACCGATAGCAAGACATTTGTTTGCAGTGGTAGAACGTCCGGGCCACACCTAAGAGAACTTGGTAGCGTCCCTAAACATCATGCTCTACCAGCGTGACCTTCCCCTTGCGTTCGGAGATGTAGACGCCGAGGGTGATTAACAAGGCGCCGAGGATTATCCAGAGAGTGATCGCTTCGTTGATAAGTGCCCATGCTGCAACCATCGTGAACAATGGTTCGATGTACAAATATGCCCCGACTTCCGCTGCTGTGTAGCGCTTCAATCCCTCCGCCCATAACCAAAACGACACGGCCAAACACAACACGCCGAGAAAAACCAGGCTCAATGTCGTGATCGGCTGGATCGCCAGATAGATACCCGCGCCACTCGTGGCCAACGTGTACGGAATAAACACGACCCCCGCCACGCCGGTCATCCAGAAAGTCGCTACCAAAGGATGGACCTTGCGCGTGATGTCGCGCGTGGCCACTGTGTAAAACGCCCACGTCACGCACGATCCCAGCACGATCACATCGCCGCGTGAGTTGATCCAGGCCAGGTTCGACAGACTCCCGTTGGCCGTCAACAGCACCACTCCGAAGGCAGCAACCCCAAAGCCTATCCAATGATGCCGGCTGAATACTTCTTTCAGATAGACCCAGGCCAGCGCGGCAACGAATATCGGCGCGGTGGTCAATATCCAGGCGGTGTTGGTGGCGGCAGTCTCCTTCATACCGGTGGCCATCACCCAGAAGTGCAGAAACACCAGAAAGGCCGCGACGAACAGATGACCCTTCTTTTCAACCGGCCAGACGGTCAAGCCCTTCATCCTGATAATCAAGTAGAGCACGGGCGTGGCCAGCAGGAACCGTGCGGAAATCATCTCCACCGGCTCCAGTTCGCGCAGCACGACTTTGATAGCGATGTACGAGATACCCCAGAAGAGCACGGGCAACAACAGGAACAACGACGACCATCTCATGATGGATGACAAGTTATGCAGGTCACACCGCAAAGACAAGGTTGAGGTTTGGTATGTGGGACAGCCTCCGCAGCGTCCAGTGGGCTGCATAGCGTCATGGTTCGACTCCGCTCATGGTTCGACTCCGCTCACCATGAGGTGATAAATCACTTCTTTGCGCTTCGCGGTGATAAATCACTCCTTGGCGCTTCGCGCCTTGCGACCTCACCCAGAGCTCTTCTCCCACCTCACCCTGAGCGGAGTCGAAGGGTGTCGGGCGGGGTCGCCCAACACCACCCGCAGTGCACCAGACCGGGACGTCTGCCGTCCACGGAATAGTGATCTCGTATTGCGCCTAATCGCTCCAGCCAATCACACCCCACTCAACGACGGTAAAGCCGTCGCGTTTCGGCGGTGATGGAATCGGCGGTGGCGTAATGGCGACTGGTCGATCAAGAGGCCGAATAAGAAACAGCGCCCGTATGACTGTCTTCGGCTGCGGTGCGATGTCGAGTGTAATCAGCGCATCGGCATCCTGTGGATAGACGGCATACCAGGGATGACCCTCCAGAATGGGGACCCAGAACTGCACGAAGTCATCGATCTCAGCCCCGATCAGACCCAACTGCGACAACAGACCCCTAAGATCGCCTTCAAGTCCATGCCCGCTGATCAGCCAGCCCAGATCGTGATCCAACCGTTTCGAGACCAGCGCTTCGTAAAACAGGTAGCGGTACTTACCGTCAACAGTGCCGTCCGGCGTCACGCGAACATCCCAGCCGTCGCGGTACGGAGGCTCTGACTCGTAGACATATCCGCCGTCATGAAAACCGAGCCGCACGCGTATGTCCTGCTCGCTTTCCGGGTACAGATAAAGGTATGGTGCTCGTT
>DAOVOW010000222.1 GCA_030629485.1 bacterium | reverse complement strand
GTTGTTGTCAGCCACGCTCCAGATGCCGTCAACCGCCGTGGCTAACGAATCCAGGGCTTGCGGCAATTCCTTGAAGTTGTTTACCGGTATTGGCACCAGAGTGAGCCCGGCGTTGTTAGCCACCACTCTGGCATGAGCTATCAGGCTGGCCGTGTTATCGGTGTACAGCACGCCAATGTTCTTAAGCCCCGGGACAATCTTCTTGAAATACTTGAACTGGAGGCTCACCGGGATATCGAGTGAGGCACCGGTGAGATTACCGCCGGGCCGGGCCATGGATTTGACGAATCCGGAAAGTACCGGGTACTTCACCGCCGAAAAGACGATTGGGATGTGTTCGAGGTTTATCTTGGCGAACTCGGTCGCCGAACTGCCCACGGTCAGAACGACATCCGGCGATACTCTGTCCAGCGAGTCGACGATATCAAGGTTGGCCGAGGCGTCTTCGCCCACCTGAAAGATATGGAAAACGGCCTCAGGATGGGCACGTCGGATCACCTTGCGCGCGCCCTGCAGGGTCCGGAGAGTAGACTTCAGACTGTCGCGGATGAGTATGCCGACCTGAATATCATCGGCTGCGTGTACCGCCCCGCCTGCGGCGAGAAGACACCACACCACTGCTGCTACGAGAACTCTCCTGGACCAGTCATTCATAGGCGTACTGGAGCCTTCGTCTGTGACAACGTTGACAATCCTATGCGGTCAGGCGTATCCCACGGAGGTCAACGCCGGTGGTTGTATTTCCTTACCTATCGGACATCGTGCCCGAAACTTGACATATTCGGCTCAGGGGGTTGAAATCGGTTGCCCAGCGGACTTTTCGTCCCGGAGTGGTGTCCATTTTGGCTGTTAAGTATTCGATTGGCGCGCCGACATTAAACACAAAGCGAATTCTGTTTCAGAAGCTGGACCCTAAGCAAAGATCAGCGATAAAGATATGTTTGACATAAACAGTACAGGAGGAGTTGCCTTGTACAAACCACTTCTATCATTGTTCTTGCTCCCGCTTGTGCTCCTGGTGCTTTTCGACGTAGCGCCGTTGGAGGCGGGTGTGAGCGGCAAGATCTCGGGAGAGGTTATCGACTCCCGAACCGGCGAGCCCATTGTGGGGGCTACGGTTCGATTGGCGGGATCAAACATCGCCACGCAGACGGACGTTGACGGAGAGTATTTCATGATCGACATGCCTGTAGGCAAGTGTGATCTCTCCGTCACCTTCATGGGCTACAAGTCGATAACCAAACAGGGGGTTCGTGTTCTGGTCGACCTGACAACACCGGTCGACTTCGAACTTGACCAGCAGGCCGTCGAGATCGGTCAGGAAATCGTGGTGGTCGCCACTAACCCGATAGTCCAACTGGACCAGACCGAATCCCGGGTTATCTTCACCGCCGATCGGTTGAAGGATTTGCCCAACATCACCACGGTGCAGTCGGTTCTAACCAACTATCCGGGTGTGGTAGTCGGCCGTGATGCACGTCTCCACGTTCGCGGCGGACGGGCCGGTCAGGTGGCCTACTACTACGACGGGTTTTCGGTTCAGGACCCGTTCTACTCAACCGCCGGCATTCGCATTATGCCCTCAGCGTTGGAGGAGTTATCGCTTACTTCCGGCGGCTACACCGCCGAGTACGGTGAGGCGCTCTCCGGTGTTGTCAATGCCGTCACCCGCGATGGTGGCCCCATCTTTCATGGCGGCATAAAGGTTTACGAAGGAGTCACCCATCCTTATCACGTCAACACCGGCGACTGGGGTGATCTCAAACGCGTGGGCAATCGCTCGGTAGCGTTTAACCTATCCGGTCCGATCGTGGGAATGGATCCCAAACGCTACACGTTCTTCACGGCCGGAGAATACCTCACCGACGAAACCTCACTTCCGGCCAACGGCTACGATGCTTACACCTGGACGGCCAAGGTTACGGCTCAGCCCACTCCGCGCGTAAAGCTCAAGAGTCATTTCACCTATTATGACGCCAGCGGTGGTGTTTACACACACCGCGATGTCAACGGCATATCGTACGATTTCAATCTTGACGGTCTGCCGGTATTCGAGAAGAAGTCTCATCTGCTGGGGCTGACGGGGAATTACAATTTCAATGAGAGCATGATCTTCTCGGCGACGGTCAACACTTTCAGAACCCGTACCTGGCAGGGACCACCTGACCTGATCGACACTTACTGGGACCAGTGGCCGGGTTATGATGTGGATGACGATGGTACTTATAACGGCACCATCGATGATGACAACTATCTGGGTTATCGCGATTACGAAAACCCATACCATGTCGTAGGCTTTACGCTCGGCGATGATTTCAATCCGACCTTCCGTCGAAGAGAATCAAAATACACCTCGGTGAAAGCCAGCCTGTTGACCCAGGTAAATAAATCGAACCAAGTCAAGGCCGGCATTGAGTATCGGCGCTATGATGTAGCCTGGGACTCCAAACAGTTCTTCAACGACAACCCGTATGGTGAGAAATACTCCAGCAAGCCGTTGATGGCCTCGGCCTTCCTGCAGGACAAACTGGAGTACAAGGACTTCGTCATCAACGTAGGCTTGCGCTTTGACTATCACAATGCCGATATCAACTACAACGTCACTCCACGGGAGGCGCCCCTGGATACGGTGGCGCGTTACGTGGAGGCTGAGTCCAAATCCCGGCTGTCACCGCGTCTGGGTGTGTCCTTCCCGATATCCGAAACCTCGGTTATGCATTTCAACTACGGCGTGTACTACCAGGAGCCGCGCTTCACATACCTGTACACCAACATACAGGGAGACGTCACTTCGGGTCTGCCGTTATTGGGTAATCCTGATCTGGAGCCGGAACAGACAATCTCTTATGAGCTCGGTCTGGACCACCTGATCGGCGAGGATCTCCGGATCGACCTGACCGCCTACTACAAGGACATCGAGGATCTGGCCACGACGCGCGCCTCACTTCGCGATGCCGCCACTACCATCACCTACTTCGACAACGGCGATTATGGCTCCGTGACGGGCTTCGACGTGCAACTCCAAAAGCTGTCGATTGGTGGATACTTGGGTGGCTCGATCTCGTACGGTTATATGGTTGCCACCGGCAACGGCTCCTATGCCACCGAACCGTACTACACCTTCCTCACCTCGGCCGAAGATACGCTGGCGCCGGTGGGCGAGTATCCGCTCGATTTCGATCAGCGCCACACCGTTACAGCCGTGCTCAGCTATCGTGTTCCCGCGGACTGGGATGGTGAATTGTTCGGTCTGTCGCTACCCGGCGCCTGGGGTTTCACGACCGTAGGGCATTACGGCTCGGGACTGCCGTACACGCCGACCGATCCCTTCGGTCACCGCCTGGGTGAACGCAACGAAGGTCGCCTGCCGGCCAGCTACGCCGTCGATATGCGCTTCAGCAAGGAATTTTCAATCGGTCGTAGCGGCTATACACTCGGTCTGTTCACGGAGGTTGACAACCTGTTCGACCGGCGCAACGTTCTCGATGTATACTCGCGCACCGGTCAACCGGACAACGACGGCCAACAGATCGGGCTCGGGCTGGCGGCGAATGAGGAAGAGTTGAACCAACTGCTCAACCTCGATCGCCTTCATGACCATGATCCTCAGAACTACTCGCCGCCCCGTACCATCCGGGTCGGATTAGAGTTTACCTTTTAGAGCGGAGCAGAGAGAATGAAAACGAAATACACTACATCCAGAGTTGGTTGGGTGATACTGCTGCTTCTGCTGGTACCTGTTGCCCTGGTCGCAGCGCGACCCGCCCCGCAAGGCGGTCTGCTGGACCCGGACAGCCCACGCCCGCCGGCTGCACTTTCGCCCGGCCTGTTCACACTCGACCAGATTACCCATAACAAGGGCAACATCGTCACCACCATCGACAACTTCGGGTATATCGGCGGTTACCAGTACTACGGTTATCCCTCGGGCGAATGGCCGCGCAACTCCGGTCATGATTACATTGGCGAGATCCGTTACTGGATGGGCGCCGTCACCCCTGAAGGCGACACCCTGGTGGCCAATACCTACGATGATTTTCAGGCGATGTCGATGCCGGTCGGCACGGATACGCTGTACGAGATCTATCTTTCCACCGATTATGAACGCTACTATGATTATGATCCCACCGATCTTGTCGGCAGCGCCACCGGCAACCCTGCTCACGGGTGGCGCGTCTGGGATCCGACCAACGAAGACTACGATTACAACCAGAACTGGGATGCTCTCGCGGCCGACTTTGCACCGGGCGGTCCGACCTCATTGCAGGAGTCGCACTATCGTTTCAACGATGCCGCCGAAGGGAAGGCGCTCTTTAGACTTAAACAGGAGCCTCCGGAACGGGACACCTTACCGGGACTGGAATTGACGCACACGATAATGCAGTGGAACTACTGCTATAATGAGGACTTCCTCTTCGTCGTAGTAGAAATCACCAATACCTCCGGTGTCGATTACCCTGAGTTTGCTTTCGGACTGTATATTGATATCGACGTCGGTGGCCCCGATGGTACCGGTGAGAACGGCCGTCTTAACGACATGGTGGCCTGGGATTCCACCGAGAACCTCGCCTGGAACTATGATGTCCGTGGTTGGGATCCCGGCTGGGGACGCAACGTCCCGACTGGCAT
>DAOVOW010000061.1 GCA_030629485.1 bacterium | reverse complement strand
TGGTCGCCGGAGCGCGCCAGCGGTGAGGTCGTCACCTGATAGTGAACATCATGTCCGCGTCGATCGGTGCCGACCTGGTTGGAGTTATGGACTTTGCTGTCGCGAAAGGTCCGGGCTGCCGGACAGTTCGGGCACTTGGACTTGCGTCGCTTGTACACCTCGTAACAATAGCGGTTGAGGACATCGCCGAAGCTGTGCCGAAAGGCTTCGTTGGCGCGAACGATGCGATAGTCTCGGTCGATCACAGTAATGTAGCACGGCACCCGATCGAACAGAATCTGGTATTCCTGTTGCCAACTCCTGGTTCCGGTTACCGTTCTGGTCATCTCAAGAACGTAGTCGACGGGACCATCCTCAGTCAGCCGCAAGGGAGCGACATGCCCGACATAGTGGGTGGGTTTGCCGTGCTGGTCGATGCCAACAGCGTCAGCCACTATCGTCTTGCCGGTCTCGAAGACCTGAGCCGACGGACATTCGTCACATGGTTGGTGCAGCTTCTTGTAAACCTCATAACACTTCTTCCCGCGCCAGTCTCCAAAACGGCGGGTAAAGGAACTGTTGGCGGCTGCGATGTTGTAATCGCGATCAATCACGGCGACATTGAACGGTATCTCTTCAAACAGCGCGGCATGGACTATATCCATAAGGCGCCGGGGATCGGCGCTTCTGGCGTCGGTCTTCATTTGTTCGGTCCCCCTTGGTGTCCCCGAGTCGAGGCTATCAACTGCTCTATAGAGTCGATAAACAACTCGGCATCGATCGGTTTCTCCAAGAACAGTTCCGGTGGCGGAATGGACTTGTCGGGTACGAAGGACCGGAAGTCCCATGGGTCTTCGTGCCCCACCCCGCTGATGAAGATCACCGGAATCGATCTGAGGGTCTTGTCATTCTTGAGTTGCGTGTACATGGTGATCCCGGATTGTCTGGGCATCATTATGTCGAGACAGATAAGGTCCGGTCTGGCCTTGTGAACCTCTTCGAGACCGTGCTCGACGCTGTCCGCAGTCACCGCAGTGTAACCGTTGGCTCGCAGCGCGGTGGCCAGATAGCTGGCCACATCGGGTTCGTCATCGACTATCAGTACCGTCACGCTCATTGTTATGCCTTACTCCTCTTTTACCTGCAGGACGGCCGGCGGCATCATCACATGGTTGGGGGCGGGTCGGCTCAACTCATCCCTCATCTCAGCCTTCAAATAATCCGGCTGAGGACCAGTGTGACATGCGGGACACTGCGCCAAGGCGACCCTGGTTGTATCAGCGACTGCTCGCTCCCGATGACAGTTGACGCAGAGAATATGCATGGCGTCAACGTATGACACGGCCAGATAGGTATCCGGGATATCGGCGGTGTTGTCGGCATAGAGGTCGATATGGCAGTCGCGGCACTTCTTGGCGGATGCCTTTTGTCGCTCCTGTTGGGGTTCGTGGCAGACGTCACAGGCAATGTCGGCGCCGTTGGGGCTCGCGTGCCAATCGTGGCGGAATATGTCGGTAGCCGTGTACATACTACTGTGACATTCCCAGCAGCCGCTTTCTTTGTCCAGAGGCACGTTCATGTGATGGCACTTGACGCATGACTCCTTCTGCCCCAGACTGTCGACATGCCGGGCATGGTCAAACAGGGTGCCGAAGGTATCATAGTTACCGTCGATAAAGAGCGTGTCACCACCGCGAGCTTTCTGTACGGTAATCTCCTCAACACCTTTGCTTTCGATCCTGTCCTGTGGCATCAGAGCAAAGCCGAGTGCGAAGCTGAGGGCAAAAACAAGAGAGTACTTGACTCGCTCGGTTACACCGGGTGATCCCAACCAGACATCCGATCCGAGGTCGAATCGTGGACAGTATTCCGGTCGTTCCCGAGGATCCTTCCACTTCACATCCCAAATTTTGAAATGTTCCACACAGAAAAGGAACACAATAATCGCTCCAGCCACTATCCCCAGACTGACGAACACTTCGTATATCGTTGGGTAGTATTGAGATCCCGGCACCTGGAGCATGACTCCCGCTATGTTGGCCCGATTGAGTCCAAGCCCGATCACGGCCGAAAAACAGGCAATTGCCAGACCTGCCTGAGAGTAGCGCAACTTACGGATACCCAGCAGAACTATCGGGATAACGAGCACCAGAGCAATCTCAATCAGGAACACCGTCGATTGCCAGGAACCGTCAAAAATCATCGGAAGTTTGCCATTTACCGCGAGACCAACAAAGCGAATAACCCCATAGATTACGATGACAATAAACCCGAGGTAGGCCAGCTTGGACAGTGTCTTTCTGTCGGCTTCTTTTCGATACATATAGCAGATAACCAGCACGCCCAGGATAACCACGAGTGGTCCCACGGCGATTGCTGAGACAAGAAACTCGATTGGCAATAACGCAGAATACCACAGAGGATGCAACTTCTCTGGAGTAATCAGGAAGAGAGTACCCAGTGAAGACTGGTGTAGACAGGATATCATAATACCCAGGAACACCAACACGAGCTTGTACTTGGTCAGAAACCTGCGCAGGCCGGCGAACCAGCTTGTTTCCTCAAGCGGAACCGGCAGGAATTCCAGAAGAAGTACGCCAAGGTATAGCATTACGCACCACGAGACTTCAAACAAGGCCGAATGAAACTGCCAGTATATCACCGGTTGCCACACTAACCAGGGAAGACCCAGTTCCACGACGAGTGCGGTAGCTGCGCTCAGATAACCCAAAAACGCTATCAGTACAGCTACCTTTGCATATCGGTGGAACTCTTCCCTTTTCAATACATATATTACAGCGGTCACAACAAAACCACCCGCCGCCAGAGCAATCCCCGGGACGACACTGAGTCCTTTCCAGATTCCCCACGGCGTACTATCACTCAGGTTGGATACGGCTCCCAGACCGAAGATGAACCTGGTTATGGCGGTAGCAACTGCCAGACCTGTCAGTGTCCAGAGAACCGATTTGAATACGTCAAGTCTGTTCATCTGCTATCCCTCACTCCCTTCGTTCTCACGTTGCAGTTTCTGCCGACGCCTGACCAGCCAGTGCAAACCTCCCATAACGGCGCCTACTCCGAAAAACGTGGGCAAAACCGCTTCCATGGCGGTCGCGGTTGTCTTCGGCAATGCTTTGGTCCCCGGAATTACGACGTACGACAGGAATCCCAGGTCGATGTCGGAAATGTACAGCACCGAGGTACCGCCTACTTCAAACTCGCCAAAGACCTTGTTGATGTATTTCCCGGGGATTTCCTCGATCCGTCGGTGAGCCTCTGCTATTAGTTCCTTGCGTTCACCGAAAATCGTCGCCTGTGTAGGACAGGCCGCCGTGCATGCCGGTTGCTTGCCATGCTTGACTAGTTCGTAACACATGTTGCATTTCTGCACGTAGGGTACCGGTTTGTCCCAATCGTAGCGTGGTATTCCGTATGGACAGGCAATCATACAGTAGCGACAGCCAATGCACTTGTGACTTTCGTAGATCACGATACCTTCTGACGTCTGGTGGAGCGCCGCAACAGGACAGGCCGAAGCGCAGGCCGGATCCAGACAGTGACGGCATTGCTTGCGCACAAAGTGCTTATCCGGCTTCTGGACAATCGAGGTCCAGTTGTGAGCCGACAGACCATCATTAATGTGAAAGACATACGGTTTGTCGGCTTCATGTCCGTTGACTGTCTTGCAGGCAGCTACACATTCAAAGCAACCGATGCACTTGGTGATATCGGTAAGGATCGCCATACTCATACCGGCGCTCCTTTCTTGTTGAGAGTGGTACACACGGCATCATCGGTGTCGGCTGGGAACCTCCAGGCAACACACGAAACGAACTGTGAAAACGGCAGGAGAATGCAGTGGGCGATCTTGGTGAAAGGAAGGAGAACAAAGATCAACTCCGCCGACAAGATATGAATCAACATTGTCACCTGATAGGTTGATGCGCCCACCGACATATTGGCGCACACGTAACCCGTCACGAAAGGCAGTAACAACAACAACGGCCACAAGTAGTCCTGCTTGCGACTCAGGAAACTTGACATGCGGCTAAATGATCGGCCGATGAATAGCGCCAGGGCGAAAACGATTGTGGATATGGTCAGCCAATCTGCAACCGGCTTGGGTAGCGCCGGCCAACTGATGCCCACTCCACTTTGCCAAAGTTGAATGTGGGCGAACAATAACACCGGAACCAGTATCAACCCTATGTGAAACAGAATCGAACAGATACTGTAAAACGGGCGGCCTTTGAGAACCTTGTTGAAGGGGAAAAACCAGACCAGCGTGCGACGAATGATATATCCCCAGGGGAGCGTCTTGTCGCCCGCTCGACGATAGGCTTCCCAGGCTCCATACAAATCCAGTAGAAGGATGCGCAACAATCCTAACATCATGACGCCAAAGCTGAGGCGGAACAGCGGTCCACGAGCAAATTCAAGCCAAGCATCCATGTTCTATTCCTCCTCACCTGTCTGTTTCTCATCCGGAGAGACCTTCAGTGAATCATCAAAAATTATCGCCTTGTAGATCAGGTCATGCAGCCCGACGACTTCACACTCGATCTTCTGATCTTCCACCAGTTCTTTTAATTGCTTCTTGCAGTTGGCGCAGGGCGCCACCAGAATCTTACAGCCGGATTTCCGTATCTGGTCGGCCTTGACCTTGCCGCCGACCATGGTGCGGTACGGGCGAATCTCATCGATCGATACCGTGCCACCGCCGCCGCCGCAACAGACGGCGTCTTCACCGTTCGGGCTCAGCTCGACATAGTTCTTGCAGAATGCCTTGAGAAGCTCGCGAGGCTTGTCGACAATCCAACCCTGCCGAGCGATATTGCAGGGATCGTGGTAGGTCACTTTCTCGGTGACTACATTCGGATCCAATTTCAGCCGACCGGCTTTCCACACATCCCAGGTGTATTCCATGATATTCACGACCGGATATGCATCTTTGCCACCGCAGTAGACAGGCAGGAACTGCTTGGCGCTGCGCGAGGCGTGACCACATTCACCTATCAGCACCTTCGATCCCTTGAGTCGCCTGGTCTCGATGTCGATCTTCTTCACCACTCTTTCCAGGATGCGATCACTGTAAAACAGACCATAGTTGATACCGTCGAAATACCCCGTACCGGTCGTCCAGGAGTCACCGGTAGCAGTGAATACAGCGGCGATCCCCATCAGCGTCTCGGCCTCCATCAGAAAATCACTGACAGCCGGGAAGAACACGAATTCAGAACCTTCCACATCCAGTGGGAAGGTGATATTCACGCGCTTTTCTTCCCGCATGTCCTCGCTGAGAAACTCCAG
This sequence comes from bacterium, assembly GCA_030629485.1. GTDB lineage: Bacteria > Zixibacteria > MSB-5A5 > GN15 > FEB-12 > JAJRTA01. The sequence continues at coordinate 3,498 of DAOVOW010000061.1, read as the reverse complement.
GGTATCAATGAGCGCTGGAACGGGAATAGCCGAAGTGTTGCCCGAGGCGCCTTCCAGTTGCTCGCGGGTACTCACCACCAGGGCTCGCGGGGCGATACCTATCTCGCTAAGAATATATCGCCCCAGATGGGTGATCAGCCCGTGGTCGATACCCGACGGACACTCATGATTGCAACGGCGACAGGCTGTACAATCGTAGAAGCTGTCCGCCATCTTCTGAACCTTCTCATCCGTCAAGTGTCCCGTGCCTGCCACCCGGCTCCGTAGCATCCCCCCCATCGTGAAATGGCGTCGGTAAACGCTCAGCAGCAATTCCGAGCGATAACAGGGGATATCCTTTGGATTACCGGTGGCTTGGTATACATGACAGGTGGTTGCACACCGGGAACACTTCGCGCTTACACGGATAAAATGGTCCAGGGCTACCCGGTAGTTGGAGTGCTTCAGGATGGCCGCAAACGCCTCGAGAAAACGCCGAGGACGGTCGTTGACATCGAAGTCCTCCACGTGATACCGCACCTTGAGCTTTTGTCGCTCGCTGATCTCATCGGTCCTCAGCGATTTGAAGGCGCGCTGTCTTTCCTCAACTATAATTACGTTTGTTTTCATTTAAGATTCCTATCAAGCACGCTCATCGACCCGGCGGGTCGGGTGAGCCTGGGCGGGGATTTGAATACAGGAAAACACATCATGGCAGGGATAACCTTTCGTGGTCTCGTATCTGACCCTTGAGAATCGGCAGGCGACGACTTCCGGTCTCTACGTCCATCGCACCATCGACACTGGGATCGACAAGTTCAATTCCATAGTCATGGCAACATGTCTCAATCGTTGGATTGGAGGGACTGACATACACGCGGGCGTGGTAGTCCAACCTGGTGTTGTGGTGGAACTCGGTGATCTCAATCGTTGATCGGTACGCGTGGGCGCCGCAGCATATCGCCACCCGCACTGGTCGGCCGCACTGGGGACAACTGATCTCAGCTATCATGTCGATTAGAAAAGCGTCTTCACCGGGCACCAGCGTGACCACGTAGCCGCGTTGCTCGAAGAGTCTCCTTGCCCACTCAAGAAGCTCACGGCGCGGCATATCACAAACGGTGTCGCCAGAATCCGGAGCTTGGCGCGACGCCACTAAGCTGCCGCTGCGCAAATCCGCCAACGCCTGTTCGACAGTTGCGCTGATACGGCTTATCACGCGCACGCCGGAAGCCACCAGCATATCACGATAGAGATTCTTGATGCCATTGCAAATCAGCGTATCCACCTCATGAACCCGCATCAGACGAACCCGGCGATACCCTTCGCTTCCGATGCACTTTACCGTCTGGATATTCTCCAGTTGTCCGCTGACCTCCGAAGCGATAAAAAACGTCGTGGCCGCTTCAAAACAGGGTGCGATCACTGGTCCGAGCTGTGGAATTGCTACCTTCACAACATCCTCTGCCAATAGTATGTTGCAAGTACGGTGCCACGCTATAACTATTCCGTAACTCGATGTATCGCAATTGGATTGTGAATCAAGGAGTTAACAGTGCGTTGCGTGAGTTGCAACGCATTGTGTTGCGTTGCAGCGCGCGGCTGCAACTATTGCAACGAAACCCGAAACTCAATCTTTGACAGGCGGAATCCCGGATTCGATCTGATACCGTTTCATTTTTCTCCACAGGGTAGTCCGGTGAATCCCCAATTCACGGGCGGCCATGGAAATATTGCCGCCGTATTGACGCAGAGCGGCCAGAATGTGGTTGTATTCGTCAACGGCTTTGGTCACGGGCGTTTCGACAGGAATCGGGTTCTGCTGCATTTCTCCCGAAGGACTAAGAAGCTCGGCGGGAAGGTGATGTGTCTGGATGATGCTATCATGGCAAATGACAAAAGCGTACTCTATGATATTCTCCAGTTCACGGACATTACCGGGGAAGTCATGATGCATGAGCACGCTCATCACTTCCGGGCTGACACTGACAATGCGTCTGCCTTTGCGGGCGTTGTACTTCCTGATGAAATGGTCGACCAGGTATGGGACATCCTCGCGCCGACGCACCAATGGTGGCAGTTCCAACTTGACGACAGCCAGGCGGAAGTAAAGGTCGTCACGGAATTGTCCCTGGGCGACCCGGCTTTTCAGGTCACGGTTAGTGGCGGCGATTATTCTGATGTCCACCTTGGTTGGGACGGTACTACCGACCGGCTCGTATTCGCGTTGTTGCAGGAGACGCAACAGCTTCACCTGTGTCGACAATGGCAGATCGCCGATCTCGTCAAAAAACACCGTGCCGCCGGCAGCCCCGGCCAGCTTGCCGGCCTTGTTTTGCCGGGCGTCGGTAAAGGCGCCCTGCACATAACCGAAAAGTTCCGATTCGAACAACTCGTGCGGCAATGTGCCGCAGTTGATGATAACAAGGTTCTTCTCCTTGCGTGGGCTTAGGCTGTGGATAGCATGAGCGAACAACTCCTTGCCGGAGCCGGACGGACCCTGGATCAGCACCGTGCTTTCGCTCTCGGCTATATCGGGAAGGATGGCGAAGAGCTTGTGGATCTCGGGGCTTTTCGATATGATATCCTCAATGGAATATCGCCCGTCCAATTCCTTTCGCAGATGCTCGATAGTGGACAGATCGCGAAATGTCTCTACCGCTCCGAGTATTTTGCCCTCATCGTCACGAAGCACAGCTGTCGAAATGGTGATAGGGATCTTCTCACCGCGACTGTTAATGATATTCACCGGGTGGTCAATCGCCTCGACACCCGTCTTGAGGGTTCTGTCCAGCAGACACTTCTCGCAGATGTCTGAACTAAACACATCGGCACATTGTCGGCCGATCGCTTGCGATGCCGGAACACCGGTGATTTTTTCAGCCGCCGGATTGAAGCTGGTAATAACGCGGTCGCTATCAACCGTGAAGACTCCATCGGCAATGGAGCTTAGAATCACCTTGAAAAACTCAAGGTCCCGTCGTTTGTCACTCGGCTTTTGGGTGCTCACCGGCAGTCCTTCTCATCTCTTTGACCTGCAATATACACATATTTGGTGAGTTGTGAAGCAACCTGTTTGAGTATATTGTGCGTGGTGTACGTCCTCGTGCGCCACGTGGATACAGGGACAGCCTCAGGACGTCTGCCGCCCACAGCGCTCCTTTTTTCATCATTGCGAGCGACCGAAGACACTCGTGTCGTGGGGAGCGCGGCAATCTCTAAGTTCTTGTAAGTCAGGATCCTTGTGATCCTGACGGTGAGGCGGTCAAATCGAATTCCGATCGGCGAAGATTGTCGAGGATACCACGGCTGCGTTGCTCCACCACTTCCTCCGAGTATCTCTGAACCGCCAGAGCCTCGGCAAGGCTGTGAATGTCCTCTCCTTTCAGCTTCTCCTTGCGCTCCTTGGACACCTTGTCCCACACCTTGTCGCGCTCGGCGTACCATCGGTTGATGTCATCATCGCTCGGCATCCGATAACTGTTGCGGTGCACTACTGCGTCCAACGGCAACCTCATG
>DAOVOW010000210.1 GCA_030629485.1 bacterium | reverse complement strand
AAATGGTTAAGATGGATGCGTCGGACTCGCACTTGACGGTCGGATCACCGCCGGTAGTGCGCGTCGACGGCAAACTGCAGCGGCTCAAACATGATCTGCTCACCGGCGACCAAATCAAGAAACTGGCCTATGCGATGATCAACGAGAAACAGAAGTTGAAGTTCGAACAGAACTCGGAGTTGGATTTCTCCTTCGGCATCAAATCGTTGAGCCGCTTCCGCTGCAACATGTTCATGCAGCGCGGTAACCCGGCCGTGGCTCTCAGGCAGATACCTTACGAGATTAAGACATTCGAGGAACTGGCTCTGCCCAAAGTGATCGCCGACTTCGCCAAACTGCCACGCGGTCTGGTCCTGGTGACCGGCCCCACCGGTTCGGGCAAATCGACCACGCTGGCGGCGATTATCGACAAGATTAACAAAGAGCGACCAGTCCACATTATCACTGTGGAAGACCCGATCGAGTATCTCCACCGGCACCAGATGGCGCTGGTTAATCAGCGTGAGGTCTACTCCGACACCACCTCCTTTGCGACGGCTCTGAAGTACGCGCTCAGGGAGGACCCCGACGTAGTCCTGATCGGTGAGATGCGCGATCTTGAGACGATTGAGGCGGCGCTGTCGATCGCAGAGACCGGGCATCTGGCTTTCGGTACGCTGCACACCAACTCGGCGGCGGAATCCGTCAACCGTATCGTAGACTCCTTCCCGACCAACCAGCAGGAACAGGTTCGCATCTCGTTGTCGTTTTCGATTCAGGCGATTGTTTCGCAGTCACTGATTCCGAGAATCGGTGGGGGAAGAGTGGTGGCTCTGGAGATTCTGGTGGCCACTCCGGCTGTTCGCGCCCTGATCCGCGATGATAAAGTACATCAGATATACTCGATGATCCAGTCGGGTCAAAAATACGGCATGAAGACCATGAACCAGTCGCTGACGGAGCTATATAGTGCTCGCAAGATTTCGGTCCAGGACGCCATGGCCTTCAGTTCGAATGCCCAGGAGTTGAGCGAAATGCTGGCTCAGGAAAAATCACCAGCGTTTTCCTGACGCCCTGCGATAGGTTTGAGAAAGGACGAAGCTGATGCCGATATTTGTATACAAAGGTAAGACGCTGGCGGGAGCGGCGGTCCAGGGGGAACTAAAGGCCAAGAGTAGGGCCGATCTGGAACGGGTACTTCGGCAGAACCGCATCCTGGTCAAGTCAATCAGCAAGAAGGCGCCGGAAATACAGATCAAGTTCGGCACCGGTGTCAAGAAGATCGACATTTCCCGGTTCACCCGGCAGTTTGCCACCATGATCGGGGCCGGTCTGCCGATGGTGCAGTGTCTGGATATTCTGTCTGCTCAGACTGAAAGTAAAGAACTGGCCAAGATCATCTCCCAGGTCAAAGAGGGTGTGCAGGGTGGTGCTACCTTGAGTGAAGCCTTGGCAAGGCATCCAAAGATTTTTGACGCGCTCTATACCAACATGGTTGAAGCCGGCGAGTTGGGCGGAGCCCTTGACGCTATTTTGGTTCGTCTGGCTCTGTACCGGGAGAAAGCCGACAAGTTGGTTCGGAAGGTCAAGGGGGCCATGATCTATCCGTCGGTGGTGGCGTTCGTTGCCGCAGCCGTTACTATCGGAATGTTGGCCTTTATCGTACCGGTATTCGCCAGGATGTTCGGTGGCCTCAACGCCGAACTGCCGGGACCGACACTGGTCGTTCTTCTTATCTCTCATTTCCTCCAGAGTAATTTTCTCTATCTCATTTTCGGTACCCTCGGTTTGGCAGGTCTGTTCATGTGGTGGAAAAAAACACCCGGCGGTGCTTTGATGTTTGACAAGTTGCTCTTGAAAACCCCGGTCTTTGGAAACCTGGTTCGTAAGTCGTCGGTGGCCCGTTTCACCCGGACATTGAGTACGTTGTTATCCTCCGGCGTATCGATTCTCGAAGCGTTGGAGATCACCGCCAAGACGGCCGGCAATGTGGTCGTGGCCAACGCCATCAATCATTCGGTCATGGCCATTGCGGAGGGTGATACGATCACGGGACCACTCAAAGAAACCGGTGTCTTCCCGCCGATGGTGATTCAGATGATTTCGGTCGGTGAGAAGACGGGTGGCCTGGACGATATGTTGTCCAAGATTGCCGACTTCTATGACGACGAGGTAGATGACGCTGTGACGGCTTTGACGTCAATAATCGAGCCGATCATCATAGTGTTTATGGGTATCGTGATCGGCGGTATCCTGATAGCCATGTATTTGCCGATGTTCGATATTATCGGTAAGATTTAACGGCACAAAGCCGCAGCCATACGAGAACATAACTTGTACAAAACGGCGTCGTCACGGCGGCGCCGTTTGCTATTTATGCAAACTCGAGGAAAACAGGCACAACTCAACCGGCTCGGATGGTTCCTGCCGTTGCGACTGATCACGTTCGTGATCTTGTTTGCAGTGGTAGTGTTTGGGATTGATTACCCTGGGTTCCTGCACCTGCCGCTCATTCTCTACTCGGTCTTCACCCTCGGTTTCGCGCTCCTTCTGGCCTTTGATCGCAGACATAGACTCCAGATGATGTCGGTGTCCGTCATTGCGCTGCAATTCCTGCTGGAGATCGTCATTGAATCGGGGATAATCTTCACCACTGGTAACATCAACTCACCTTTCTCGGCTCTGTTCCTGCTGACAATCGTCTCGGCGGCACTGGCCTATCGCCTGGTCGGCACCTTGGTCGTAGCATCACTGGTTTCGCTGGCCTACACTTTCATAATCTGGTTACATTCAGGTGAGGTGGGGGAATTGGTGTTCTTCCCCGATGCCCTAAAAACCATCGTTTCGGCTCAGGATACGGTCTTCTATTCGATCTTTCTGCATATTCTCATCTTCTATCTGATTGCTTTTATATCCGGATACCTGGCCGAACGGTTGGAGACGCGTGGTCGCCAGTTGGCCGATACCTCGCGCGCTCTCAAGCAGGCCAAACTGGAAACCGATGACATTCTCAAGCATCTCAACAGCGGCCTGTTGACCGTCGACGCGGGTGGGCGCGTCATTTTCTTCAACCCAGCCGCCGAGAGAATACTGGGCTACCGTGAGGAAGAGGTCAAGGGGATGCGTTGCGACGAAGTCTTTGCCGACCGCATGCCCGAACTGGCCGCAGATCTTCTGGACGGACTCCAACACGTGGACAGTCACCCGCGCCGGGAAATCAACATCCAGACGGCCGAGCGGCAGGTGATCCCGCTCGGTCTCTCGACGTCGATACTCACCGACGAGGGTGGTAGCTTGCGCGGTGTGATCGCGATATTCTCCGACCTCACCGACGCCAAGAGTTTGGAATCGAAGGTTCGCGCCGCTGATCGTCTGGCCGCCGTCGGCGAGCTGTCGGCGTCCATCGCGCATGAGATTCGCAACCCGCTCACCGCTATATCCGGTTCAGTGGAGGTGCTCAACAATGAACTTCACCTGCAAGGTGAGAACGCCCGACTTATGCAACTCATCGTAAAAGAATCACACCGCCTGTCGCGGATCCTCAGTGAGTTCCTTCAGTATGCTCGTATCGATCGACCCGCTTACAACAAAGTGGAACTTTGTCATCTGATCAACGACGTATTGCAGATTTTGCATCATCATCCATCGTTTCACAGTGACGTCCGACTCAATTTCGAATCCGACGGCTCGATTGCCTATGTCGTCGGCGATGAAGACCTGATCAAGCAACTTCTTTTGAACCTGGCCGTGAATGCTTTGGAGGCGCTGGAAGAGAAAGGAGATGAGTTAACTTTCCGATTGGTGGTCGACCGGGTAGGTCGTATGGTGGAACTATATATACAGGACAACGGACCCGGCATCGCCGGGGAGCACCGGAAGCGAGTGTATCAGCCGTTCTTCTCAACCAAGAGGCAGGGGACGGGGCTGGGGCTGGCTATCGTACATCGCATCTGCAGCGCTCTGAGGGTGGACATCGGTTTCGACTCCCAACTCGACCACGGGACGACCTTCCGCCTTGAGTTTGCGACCTATACCGACGATCGGAGCGACAGCCGTGTTGCTTCGACCGCAAGCCAGGCTGTCGTCAAATCACCATCAGCATGAAATGGCCGGGCATTAGGGCTTGTTTTTCCTCCCCGAATGTATAATCTTGACGGCTCTAAACGTCTGAATGGAGTATCTGTGTTTACGACAAAACATATAAGTCTTATGATTCTGATCGGCCTGCCGGCCATATCCTGTGGACCACCGCCGATTGTGTACGAAAAGGACCTCGACAAATACGACCACGTTGTGGCGCGGGTCGATACCCTGTTTGAGATCACTCTTCCACAACTGTACGATTCCATCAAGAACAGCGATCATCTGCCGCTGGGTGGAGTGTTGACAGCGTCCGATGCCAGGCTGATTCTGGATTCTACATTGTGTGATACGCTGGCAGGGCTGGCTGCCGCCACCATCAAACTGGACGAACACTATAACGAACACCACATGTATCGTCTGAGATACGACAACGCCTTGATTCGGGCTTTCCTGGACCAGGAGGTACACCAAAAGGTGTCGTTTGACTCTGTGGAAGTGGTGGAGTTTTATCACAGCCGTGCCGATCTTTTCTCGATCAAGGAACAGGTGATGCTGTTCCACATTCTGATTTCCCAGGTCGGTCTCAAATTCGGTAAGGATTCGCTCTATTTCAGGTCATTGGCGCCGAAGCAGTTTGATGTCGAATTGGAAGAATACGCCCATCAGGTCAGGCGGCTGGTAACTGTCGGTATGTCATTTGATGAGGTGGCACGCCAATACTCGCATGATCAGTTT
>DAOVOW010000154.1 GCA_030629485.1 bacterium | reverse complement strand
GGAGCATAAGCTTCAGTGGCTGGACTATCGGTTGGCGCTCGAGCGCTGGGACTATTTCACGACAGGCGAGTCGGATTCACTGGAGTTCTTTGAGCAGCTTTACAACCACGTGCTTACTGATGAGCAGGACTACGGCTTGCTGCGGCGTGGCAGCAAACTGCTCACCGATGAAACCGACCAGCGTCGGGCGGAGTTGATCCTTTCCCGGCTGCAGGTGGGCAGGATCGAGTTCCGACCGGAAGTGATCGCGTTACGTCGATCTTTGGGCTATTCACGTGTCACCTCAGATGGGGTCATTGGGACATCGTTAGCTGAGGGCTTCGGTCAACCAGACCGGAGCACATTAGATGTGGATCCTCGGTTGCCGGACGCCATGGGTCGATTAATCAGACTCCGAAACCAATTGGCCCGCCGCGAAGGCTTCAACAGCTACTTTGCGCTATCCATGAAGAGTCAGGGAATGGATGTCCGCGAATATCTGAGTCTGTTGGAACGGCTCGATAAGGCCAGCCATCCGCGCTATCGTCAGGTACTTGACAGCATGGCGCTCAAACGTGGTGGTTCCGGCGTGACCATTGGGGATCTGTCCATACTGCTTGATCCCTTTCGTCCAACGAATGTCGCACAATTCCTGCCGATGGATTCTCAGTTCGCATTCGTGAAGCGAAGCCTGGCAGTTATCGGCTTTGACCTGAATCGATTGCCCATCTATTTTCAGCCCCGGCAAGACAGTGAGATGGGGAGTCCACTCCAATGTCTACCGATTAGGCCCCCCCACGATGTTCGCATATGGGGTGATCATTCCGGCGGGATGTATGGGACGTGCGAGTTGCTGCGGCAGATCGGCCACGCTCTGCACTGGACCCATGTGGCCCAGGAGCAGCCGGTGTTTGGCTCCACATTGCATCCCATCTGGCGTGAGAGTGTCGCCCAGGTGTTTGCCTATATGTGCGAAGAGTCGATCTGGCTGGAAAAGTATGCGCACGTTCCATCGTCGTTTATCGAACGGTACCGACGTGAGCAACAGGATATCGAGGTTGTCCGACTTCGCTGGATGCTGACGCACTTGATGTTTGAGTACGAGGCATACACCGGCTCCAATCGCGATTTTGACAAGCTTTACTGGGATATGGTCGAGAAATTCTTGTTGGTGCCACGTCACGACGAAGCCGCCTACTGGGCGACGGTTGGGGAGTATGCTTCAAATCCGGTGCAATTGCACTGCGCACTTTTTGGCAAGATAGTGGCGGCGCAGACGTTGGCCTATCTGGAGAAGCAGTACGGAGGTCTGGTCGACAACCCCGAGGCCTACTCGTTCCTTGTCCAGAACTACATGCGTTTCGGCAGTCGCTATCATTGGCAGGATTTGTTGCAGCGCGGCACGGGGGAGAAATTGAACTCGGGGTACTATCTCGCTCGGCTGGGATTGTAGGTCGCGACCGACGTTGAGATTCCTTTACATATGAAGATGGGGCTACCCTCGACGTGTGAAATCGCTTGTCGTCCTGCCGTCTGCCGCTTAGTTTGGCGTCCATGAAGGCGACCAACTCAGGTAATACCGACAACATAACCAGCGGACCGATCACCCGCACTGTTTTTTCGCTGGCTTTGCCGGTGGTGCTGGCGATGTTGATGGAGTTCGCCCTGGCCAGCACCGACTACTTCTGGGTGGGCAAACTCGGCGCCACCGCATCCTGCGCGGTCACCTCATCGATGGTCGTTATCTGGACTATCTTCGCCACGATTTCCATTATCAGCGTCGGCGTCACCGCGTTGGTCTCACGTTATGTCGGCGCCAAAGATATCGATAAGGTAGTCTACTACATCCGTCAGGGCATGGCCATGGCGGTTGGGATGGCGCTGATTTTCACGACAGTGGGCTACCTGCTCACACCGGCTATGCTCGGATTCATGGATACGAGCGAAGCCACAATGGTGCACGCTGTGCCGTACCTGCGGATATTCTTCCTGTCGTCGATCGCCTTCTTCTTGACGGATACCGTGTACGCTGTGTTTCGCGCCTCCGGTGATACCCGCACACCGACCAAAGTCAGCGTGATGGTGGTTCTGTTGAACATGGCCCTCGACCCGTTGTTGATATTTGGGTGGGGACCGATTCCTTCGCTGGGTGTGGCGGGCGCCAGTTTGGCCTCGGCCATCGCCATGGGGATTGGAACAACTACGATCATCATCAGGATGCTCAGGGGCGGGCTCGGGTATCGTGTCACCGGTCTGATTACCGGGAGACCGCGATTAACGAGCATGTTGAAAATCGGCCGCATCGGGCTGCCGATAAGTACTCAGCAGTTTGTATTCATTTTTGTTTACTGGTTCCTGATCAAGATTGTGCACCAGTTCGGTGAGACCGCCGCGGCCGGCATGGGGATCGGCAATCGCATGGAGTCGTTTTCGTACCTGACCTGTTACGGCTTCTCAGTTGCCGCCGCGACGATGGTTGGACAAAACTTAGGGGCTAAGCAGCCCGACCGTGCTGCCCGTTGTGCCTGGGGTGCAACCGGCGCGGCGGTCGGGATTACATTCATTATATCTCTGGTGTTTATCCTGATGCCGGAACTGATTGCATCGATTTTTACCGATGACCCGGTAGTGCTCAAGATCGCGGTTGATTACCTGATCATCCTCGGTCTCACCCAGACTGCCATGGCCTTTGAGATTGTACTTGAGGGCGCTTTCGGCGGCGCCGGCGACACTGTGCCGCCAATGGTTGTGATGATCCCCGGCTCGGCCATTCGCATCCCCCTGGCCTACTATTTGGTCTTCAATCTCGGCTGGGGTATCAACGGTGTCTGGTGGACACTCACTATCACTTCGGCCCTGAAGGCGATAGTGTTGGCGTATTGGTTCAGACAGGGAAAGTGGAAACTGAAAGAGGTGTAAGCGTCGCGCAGAGGCGACAACAAGTTGTTGATTCAGAGGGAAGGACAACGATATATTGCTTCCAAAGCATGTCCTGAGTGAGGAAGATTATGACTGAGAAGTTCGTACGTTTTGAAAATCCAGACACACAACTAACCGAGTACGGACGCATTGAGGGCGATCAGGTGTTGCTCCTGAGACAGGCCCCCTGGTGTTCCACTGATACGACGGGGGAGACTTTTCAGATCGATGATGTTGCGCTGAAGGCGCCGGTGGAACCTTCCAAAATCGTCTGCATCGGTCTGAACTATCATGCCCACGTGCAGGCATCGCAGTCGGCCGACGAAGCGCCGGAGTATCCGCTGATATTCCTGAAGCCGCCGTCGGCAATAATAGGACCGGGCGAGGCCATCGTGCACCCGCCGCACTCGGAGCGGGTCGACTACGAGGCGGAACTCGGCGTCGTGATCGGTCGCACGGCCCGGAACGTGGCGCGCGAGCAAGCCGACGAATACGTTTTTGGGTTGACCTGCGTCAACGACGTCACCGCGCGCGATTTGCAGAAGAAAGATGGTCAGTGGAGCCGGGCCAAAGGGTTCGACACTTTTTGTCCCGTCGGTCCCTGGATCGTAACCGGGGTTGACCACAAGGACGTGCTGGTCGAGGGAATTCTCAACGGCGAGGTGAAGCAGTCCGGACGTACCTCGCTGATGATCTTCGACGTGCCCTTTCTGGTGAGTTATGTATCGTCGATCATGACGCTGTACCCGGGTGATCTGATTTCGACCGGTACCCCGGCCGGTATCGCACCGATGAAGCCGGGGGATAAGATTGAAGTGTGCGTCGAAAATGTCGGCTCGTTGGTCAACTATATGGCGGCAGCGGATTAGCGCTTGATGATTGTTGTTAACAGGCGGGGTTATTCGACTTCAATGGCGAACGAAGATTGCTCGTCAGTGTAAGACTGTTGAAAAGGTGAGGAAGCTGACGGCTGGATGATCGATATCGGAACCACACATGACTGAGCGGCTGTACTATCACGATTCAAATCTTCTGGAGTTCGAGGCGACCATCGTACGGACGGGTAAGCAGGATGGTCGGACCTTTACTGTCCTGGATAAGTCTGCGTTTTATCCGACCTCCGGTGGCCAGCAGTACGACACGGGGCGACTGAACACAACTGACATCGTTGATGTGCAAGAGGGACCAGAGGGCGAGGTTCTGCATTTTTCCAGGCAGCCGGTCAGTGCCGCAGGTACCAGCGTGATGGGTGTCGTCGACAGGGAACGCCGCCGCCGTCATTGTTGTTTTCACACCGCCCAGCATATTCTCAGCCACATCTTCGCCACGCTGTTTGATATGCCGACCGTCTCGGTGCACCTGGGCGAGGAGTACGGCGCTGTGGAGTTGCAGGGAAGTGTGCCGTCCTCCGAGCAATTGGACCAGGTCGAAAAGCGCGCCAACGAAATCATCCGCGAGGCTCATCCGGTGACGATCATCTTCGCCGAAGGGGACGAGCTGGCCTCAATGCCGTTGCGCAAACCGTCTCAGCGCGGAGGGAAGGTCCGCGTTATCAGGATCGGCGAGCTTGAGTACGTAGCCTGCGGCGGCACCCACTGTTCCAACTCAGCCGAAGTCGGTATGCTCAAGATTGTCGGTGTTGAGAAACTGCGCGGACATCCTCTGGTGAAATTCCTGGTTGCTGAGCGAGCTTTCGAGGACTACCGTTCGCGGTTCGAGGTTACGTCGCAGTTGGCTCAGTCGCTAACCTGTCACCATCAGGATTTGCCGGACAAATTCGCTGTCCTCGCGGCCGAAAACAAATCAGTACGCCGGCAACTGACGGATCTGTACAAGGAACTGTTGCCGCGACGGGCAGAGGTCATAGCTGAGAAAGCCAGGCTTGAGAGCAAGAAGCTGGTATGCAGTCGCTCCGAACTCCCTGATAGTCGCCTCGCCGGTCAACTGGCGCCATTGGTCGCCGACGAGATCAAAGGTGTCGCTTTGTTGGTCCATGACACTCGGCTGTTTGTGGCCTGCGCTCAGGGAAGTACGTTCGACGCCGGTGAGTTGGCGAAACAGTTGTCGGAACGTTTCGGTCTCAAGGGCGGCGGCAATAGTCGCCTGGCCCAGTTGGGCGGTGTTGAATCGGACAAGCTGGCCGAGATCGAGGTATTCCTGAATACGGTTGTGCAGGGGTAGGCAGGTGTTCATTAGACCCATCATCATAGTTCTGTCACTTGTCTTCGCTATGACCGGTTCCGCTCAGGAACAGTCGGAACTGACCCTGACGCGCATGGACGAATTGGAAGTGCTGTTCAAGGATGGCAAGTATCTTTCGTATGTGACCGGCAATGTCGAGTTCGAGACCCGGTCCGGCGAAATCTACTGCGACTCAGCCGTCTGGTCACAAGACGAATTCGTCCGGTTGAACGGGCATGTACGCGTCGATGACAGCGCCTACAGTCTCACCGCCGACTCCGTGTATTACGATCTCGTCGATTCCCTAATCACCGCCTGGGGTGAGCGCGTGGAATTGTGGTCGTTTGAGGACTCCATCTACGCTGTCGGTCCGTGCGCCGTGTTCGACCGCCGTAGGGATAACTTCTACATGAACGAAAGACCGCTCCTGTATCTCAAGTATCCCGACAGCGCGGCGATGGTGGAAGTACTGGCCGACTCGATAGCCTACACCGGCGACTCGTCGCTGGCGGTTGCAGTGGGCGAGGTTGTGATCTCGTCGGAGGAGTTCGCCTCGAATTCCGGTGTCGCCGTCATGAATGGAGACGCAAAT
>DAOVOW010000280.1 GCA_030629485.1 bacterium | reverse complement strand
TCTGAAGTATCATACGCCGACGACACCGGACGAGTTCGTCGAGTGCTATCGGAGAACTGTTGGGTCGGGACGTCCTGCGTTAATCGAAGTAAGGACCAACCGAGAGGATACTCGTGATCTATACCGAAAGCTGCTCTCGGAGGCGGCTCAAACCATTCCAGAGTTGTGAATGACAGGCCATAGATCCATACAGTTCCACTACCGTCAATACGGAGAGCCGAAACGGACGACAGTGGTGATGCTGCACGGATTCATGGGGGCGGCGGATGACTGGACGGATGAGATAACCGAGCCACTGACCGAGGTCGGCCTTTCGGTTGTGACTATCGATCTTCCGGGCCATGGCAAAACCATTATGCACGGTGGCGTCGATAGCTACCGGATAGAAAACTGCGCTGCCGAAATCGTGCGGCTGCTCGATGACTTGAAGCTCCCCTCGGCGCACCTGGTCGGCTACTCGATGGGGGGACGGTTGGCGCTGTATCTTGCCGTTCACTACCCGGATCGCGTCAGAAAAGTAGTATCGGAGTCGGCCTCGCCCGGTCTCAAAACCGAGATTGAGCGGCAAAGACGCATTCTTGAAGAAGCCGCTCTGGCTGAGCGCATTCATACGATACCGTGGGAGCAGTTTCTTCGTGAATGGTACGCGCAGCCGTTGTTTGCATCGATGTCTTCGAGCCCTGAAAAGCTGGAAGCGCTCATCGCTCGACGTCTGGACAACGATCCCCGGAGTCTGTGTTTGTCGCTTCAGGGAATGGGCACGGGAGCACAGCCGTCGTTGTGGGAAAACCTCGATCAATTGACAATGCCGTTGTTCTTGATTGCCGGCGAGAAAGATGCTAAGTTTAGTGCTATCGGTCATGCGATGGCCGAACGGTGTCCGGTCGCGCAGTTGCGAGTGGTGCCGGACGCCGGGCACAACGTACACTGGGAACAACCGCACTTGTTCGGCAGTATGGTGCGGGATTTCCTGGTGTCTTGAACATGGAGGTATCTATGGCCGCGATAAGATGGAAAGACGCCGGAACTTACGATGATATCAGGTACCACAAGGCTGAAGGTATCGCTAGGATCACTATCAATCGCCCGGAGAAGCGCAACGCCTTTCGTCCCAGGACGGTCTCCGAGATGGCTCGGGTTTTTGAGGATGCTCGCCAGGATCCGCAGATAGGCGTGATCATTATAACGGGCGAGGGAGACAAGGCGTTTTGTTCCGGCGGCGATCAGACTGTTAGGGGTGATGCCGGCTATGTCGACGACGAGGGTGTCGCCCATCTGAACGTGCTTGACTTTCAGCGCCAGATTCGAACCTGCCCCAAACCGGTGATCGCCATGGTGGCCGGGTACGCTATTGGCGGCGGACAGATCCTGCACATGATGTGCGACCTGACCATCGCCGCTGACAACGCCGTGTTCGGGCAGACCGGTCCGAAGGTTGGGTCCTTCGATGGCGGCTACGGCGCTAGTTACATGGCGCGTATCGTCGGACAGAAAAAGGCGCGGGAGATATGGTTCCTCTGTCGTCAGTACGATGCTCAGCAGGCGCTTGAGATGGGGTTGGTCAATTGCGTGGTGCCACTGGACCGTCTGGAGGAGGAGACTGTCAAATGGTGCCGCGAGATACTGGAGAATTCCCCTATGGCGATTCGGTGTCTTAAGGCGGCTCTGAACGCCGACTGCGACGGTCAGGCCGGACTGCAGGAGTTGGCCGGTAATGCGACCATGCTGTTCTACATGACAGCAGAAGGGCAGGAGGGTCGTGACGCCTATGTACAAAAGCGCAAGCCGGATTTCGCCAAGTTTCCGCGTCAGCCGTGATGTCAGATTGGTACTTGGGACACATGTCGGACCACAGTGATCACTTCCACGTCAGAATCGTGGACCCGGATGGAACAGAGAACAAAACGGGAGGCAAGACTTTGCGAGGAAATAAAGATGAAAACCGCACTAATCGTTAGTTTCTGTCTGGTAGTTGCCCTTGGACTGATCTACGCCGCAATTGTCGCAGCGCCGCAGTTCCCCGGGGCTGTCGAAGAGCCATTGATCGCGAGGGTGGTCGATCGGGCCAGCGTTTTAAGGTATCAACGAGCATCAGGTAAAACCCAGGAGCTCTACCGGCCAGACAAGTACAGTATTCATGAACTCACCGTCTCACCCAACAACAAGTATATCGCCGCCATAAACATAAGCGAGCGAGAGGTAATGCCTGACTCTGTTGAAGCCCCCTACCTGTATGGCCTAATGGTTCTGCACGGCAATGGTGAACTTGCCCACCGACTCGATATGGATGTCCGGCGTTACGTCTGGAGTCCCGACGGCAAACAGATCGCCTTTTTGACGTTTGCCCCTTGTAGAAAAACATACTGGTGGTCCTGCCCCACCGGTGCGTGGATTCTTGATGTCGAAACATCTGAAGTGACCAAGATTTCGGAAGGGGCTATGGAGATCAACTGGGCCGCATTCGACGGCGCCATCTACCTCTATGAACATCCCCGCCTCTATGAACGTGGCCGCGTAATGAGATGGGATCCGGTTTCCGGTGAGTTACAGCCAACGGATTATCACGACATTTATTTCAGTCCTGACGGAAAGTACTACTTGAGTCTCTGGAAGGACGAAGCTCGACCAACTCGGCTATACGATGCAACGTCTAACGAACTGATATATGACCTAGTTGTCCAGGAAAGATCCCTCTACGGAGACACTGCCGTACCATTCCCTGAGAAGCTGGGTAGCGTTTTTAATTGTGACCAGTTTAAAGCGCCGTGGGGCTGGGTGTTCAACAAGGGGCATTACCTGATGTTCTCCAAGGAAGAGTCTACTGTCGAAACGGAGGGGAGTGGTCCGGTCAAGAGAATTGTTTCAAAGACCATTCACAGCCTCACTCACTCCATTTATGATGTGGAGCAGGGAAGGGTCATCAAACAGTTTGAAGGTGACGTATGGGAATGGGTCGGAAGCGGAAATGAGGTAGTAGTGGAGAGAGACGGCAAAGTTGTGCTTGAAGAGATACCGTAGGCACCCGGTGGCCCAACGCTTGCCCCATGTTCCCAGGGATAACGACGATGTACGCTGAGTGCCTGACAGGTGGTGATGGAACCAACGCGATCTTCAATCAGGCCAGTGCACGAGGACGTACACCGACCATGGCAGGCCGGTGTCTGACATGACGAAGTCTCGAGCAAAACTCTGGTGGCTGGCGGCACGGCCTAAGACCCTTCCGGCCGCTATCGCACCGGTGCTGATCGGCGCCGCTATGGCGCAGGCCGACGGCGCTACAGTTTTCCTCCCGGCGCTGGCAGCATTGTTCGGGGCGGTCATGATACAGATCGGGACCAATCTCGCCAACGATTACTACGATTATGTCAAGGGGGCTGATGCGGGTGGCCGCCTCGGACCGACACGACTCACCCAGGCCGGGCTGATCAAACCATCGGCCATGAAGCATGCAGCCATGATTGCTTTCGGTCTGGCCTTGTTGATCGGCTGCTATCTGGTCTGGCGCGGCGGCTGGCCGATTGTCATCATCGGTCTGTTGTCAATCCTGTTCGGCGTGCTCTACACCGGCGGACCCTATCCGCTCGGGTATCACGGGCTGGGGGATATCTTCGTGCTGATTTTCTTCGGACCGGTGGCGGTGGGGGGAACGTACTACGTCCAGATGCTCGACATTAATGCGGTCGTTGTCGCCGCTGGTTTAGCTCCGGGTTTGTTCTCGGTGGCGATTCTCACCATCAACAATCTGCGTGATATCGACAATGATCGCAGTAGCGGCAAACGGACCCTGGCTGTTCGCTTGGGACGATGTTTTGCTCGTTGCGAATATATTGTTGCTGTGCTGGCCGCCTGCGCGGCGCCACCGGCGCTGTACATCTGGACCGGAAACCACCCGTTTTCACTGCTGGCCATGGCCACCGCACTTGCTGCCGTCCCGGCCTTTCGCACGGCGTTGGCTTCAACCGATGGGACCGCTCTCAACGGTGTACTGGCAGCCACCGGCAAGTTCTTGCTGTTGTACAGCGTTTTGTTTTCAATCGGGTGGATGCTATGAAAATCGCATCCATGCGCCTCCATCGCTATAGCCTGC
>DAOVOW010000386.1 GCA_030629485.1 bacterium | reverse complement strand
GGCCAATGAGAAGCTTTGTTTTAGAGGGTAAGGCGGCGAATCCTTCACCCACCCGGGTTCTCCTGAGCAGCAGATAACCAAGGCTCGGCAGGAGGGTCAGTCCGAAAATGTGTATGAAGGAAGCTGCTGCAACGGGCGGCAATGTCCACCAGACCGATACTCGACCGCGCAGAACCAGCAACCCGATCAGCGAGTAAAGGGTCAACATCGCTATCAGAAGAGCATAGTTCTCCACGTACCCAAAGAACATGAGCGAATACCCGCCGGTCGCTACGCCGAGCAGGAACAGGATGCGTCTGACGGTGCTCTTGAATAACAATGTTGCGCCCACAAAGACTATGCCAAGAGTCAGGACACCAGATGCCACTGAGATAATCCGGAAAGTCGTCAGTGCCCGTTGCTGTGTGTTTCCGGAGGTAATAGAATACACCATCTCATTCAAAAACGAGGCGCCGATATCCCAGGGTTTTGCGGAATCCAAACCGTCGGCGAGCCGTGTCAACAACTGATAGCCGTCCCCAAGGAAATGTGTATTACTGGGAAAGAGGGCAAACAGCAGCGCGATCAGAAGGATAAGCGGTATTGAAATGACCAGGTATCCGGGTCGGGTTCCGGGAGTTTTTTCCCGATTCACTTGGCGGTGATTGTAAACAGCGAGATACCACCCGACGGGCCCGGCTAATAAGCTGATCGAAACCAACAGAAACTTCCACGTGGTCGGCAAGTAGGCCCACCAGTTAAAGCCCCACACTCGTCCCTCAGGAACCAACATCCCAATTACGAACAATCCGACGACGAGGTAGTAAGCGCCGACGCAAATGACCGGCTGTATCGTGGAAACGTTGGATCGTCTTGGTCGCATGGTCGATTCCCGTTACATCTGGGACAGAACACCAGGTTCTGCTTGCAGGTTACCGCAAGAGCAACATCTTGCGACTGGCCGTGTGATCGCCGGCAGTCAGTTTGTACAGGTAGACGCCTGTGGCCATTTCCCCTGCATCCCAGACCACCTGGTTGGCGCCTACGCCACCCTTGCCGATTATCTGGGTGACTTTCCGTCCGGCGATGTTGTAAATGCTCAGGCGATAATCACTCTTGCGCGGCAGAATGAACGAGATGGTCGTGATCGGGTTGAACGGGTTGGGGTAGTTCTGATGCAATGCGAAACCGTCGGGAAGCAGACCCGGTTGGTCGTCGTCGACATCGGTGGGCAGGTTGCCATAGGCATCTTGCGCCCGTTCGGAAGCGGCGGTCATTCCCGACAGGTTATCGGCGGCCAGCAGCGCAAAGGCAACGGTGTCGATTTCACCTGAGCCCAGATTGAGCGGGCCGACAGCTATCAACTGGACCAGGTCGGTGCTGGAACTGTCGTAGTAACCGGTGCTTACGAATTCGTCGGTCAAGGCCTCGTATTTTTCGGCTTCGGTGAAACCGTCGCCGTTGTAGGATACGAATGTCGCGGGACTTGTCCATCCCGTATACAACGGACCCTCGAGAACCATGCAGCCGCGCGGCGAGATGTGGTTATCACCGCTGTAATATGCTGTCCAGACAAACTCGTCAGAGGGGTTGAAGTCGCCGGCGTTGACCTGATAGTTGACAACATCCCAGTCGAGGTAGAGACCGATATAGATACCGCCGATACCGTGCTTGGCCGTGTTAGTGACAGCGTACTTCAGGATAATGAAATCGTTGTTGGGATAGGGGGGATAGGAGGGATAGGCGAACGACAACTGAGTGATTTCGAGCCCAAGCGGGTTTTCGGCGCGCTGATCACCGAAGCGGGTGATCATCTGCTGCGAACCGCCCGGTCCCGGATCGATAACCGTGAAGCGCCCCCCCGGCAGGACACCGAAGTCTCCATCCGGTTCACCTGAGGCGTTGCGTAGTCCATCCGAGACGTGCGTGGAATCGGTGCCGATGATAAGACCACCCTCGTAGAGGTAATCCAGGGAACCCGCGAATCTGAACCCTTCGCCGCCGGCGGGGAACCACATACCGTCACCCAGACCGAAACTGCCGAAGTTGGTCAGGCTGAATTCAATGAGTCCGACGTTATGGGTTGCAATGGAGCGTCCGAGTCTCGGCTCAACCAGGAAGAACAACTGCCGTGTCTCATGATACCCTTCCGAACCGCTGACCATCAGGTCGAGCGACAAAACGCTGCCCTCCAAAGCCTGGTCGGAGACCACCACTGCGATTTCGTCATTGGAGCGCACAGTATCGCCGCTATTGATCGTTTCAAAGTCGGCGCTGCCTGAAAGAATTTCCAGCAGAGGTTCGGCGCCGGAGAGGCTGACAGCTACATCGTTCACTTCATGTCCCAGGTTCTGCAGGACGATAGTACCGCGCACGGTGTCACCGGGTGCGATGGGCGGGTGATCGAAGCTGTACAGGCGCAGGTTCGGCTCGAAGTTATCCTCGGGCAGAGCGTCAATCGCTGCCATACAGTCGATCACGCCCCAACCGTAGTCATTGTCGGGCAGATTGTAGATATCAAAATCACGGGCGGTGGTTAGAATCGCGTTCTTGATTTGTTCGACGGTGGCGTCGGGATTCTTCTGCCGCAATAGAGCCACCAACCCGGCCACCTGCGGCGCCGCCATCGAAGTGCCGGTCATAGAATGGTAACTACCACCCGGCCAGGTGGAACGAATCAACACACCGGGGGCGCAGACGTTCGGCTTGATAGCGCCGTTGCAGTCGGATGGTCCGCGCGACGAACCATTGTAAATCACGGGAGTTAATGATAGTGCATCGACGTTGCCGACGGCGAAACAGTCGATAGAATCAAGGGCCCGGTTGGCCGGGTTTCGGATGGTGCTACTGCCGCTGCCTTCGTTACCCGCTGCGAAAATATTTACTATGCCGAGGGCTTCGGTAGCCTCGATCATATCGTAGAACAAGTTCTGGCAACCGATGTCGAGCACGCCCCAACTGTGGTTGATCACATCCGGCACGTCGTCGATACTGTTGGCGTCGCCGTCCGGATTGGCC
>DAOVOW010000108.1 GCA_030629485.1 bacterium | reverse complement strand
TAAAGGGATGTCGTCTGTCGAAGTCCGGGAGATAGTGCGACGGGCTGGAGATATCCTGCACCCAGCCGCGATGGAAACCCAAACGTTCGAATTCGTCGAGTACTTGTTCGTATTCCCCCGGGTGCAGACACCGATTCAAAAAGGGATGTTCTCGCACCGCCGCTGTGGGGTGGTATTGTGACATGAGCGAGATGTGAACATCCGCTGAGAGTTCGTCGGCGATGAATCTCAGTACCGCCACGCTGTTCTCGACGTGTCCCGGCAGTACCAGGTGGCGTATGATCAAGCCTCTGGTTATATGTCCATCGTCGTCCAATTCGATCTCCGATCCTCTCTGTCGATACATCTCCCGGACGGCGGCGCCGGCCACCTCGACATAATCCGTTACGTCGGAGTATTCGTGCGCCAAACCATTGTCCATGTACTTCATGTCCGGCAGGTACACGTCGATGTTTGGCTCCAACGAACGGATCGTCTCGGCGAGGTCGTAACTATTCGTGTTGTAGACGTAGGTAGGGTGTCGTCCTCGCTCCGACAGCGACCGCATAATCATCCTCATTTGCGCCAGGCAGTGAGATGGAGATACGAACCCCACCCCTCTGGCCCCGTGGTCCAGTATCTCCTCGATCTGACGGACAGCATCCTCCAGCGACATGGCAACGGATGACGTGCTCCGGCGATTCGAGGAGATCTGGTGGTTTTGACAGTAGATGCACTGAAGATTGCAGTGAGCGAAAAAGATATTGCATATCCCGTGCTTGCCTGACAGCACCGGTTCCTCACCCATGTGACGGCAGATGGAGGATATCGGTAGTTCCGTGCCTACCTCACAGTAGCCCAGTTCGCCATCGACACGGTCGGCGCCGCAACCACGCGGGCAGAGCGTGCAGGGGCTCATACAGTCCTGGTTGTCCGTCGGGTCGGTCATACGCTTCTCACCACCAAAGTAGTCCTTTGGGTCAAGATAGCTGTCGTCCGCTCATGTTTCAAGGGATACATGTGCCGTCAGGCGTCTCACCCTTCGAGTTCGCTCAGGATGAAGCTTGGCACGCGCGAAGCGCGAAGAGCAGGCTTGCCTGTGTCGGGCAGAGACGCCCGACACCACAGAATGCATCCGCCCGGCACGGAAACACGGATGGATTCCCGCCTGCGCGGGAATGACATTGGTGACGGCTGGCCAGCGTAGCGCAAGAGGGGACTTGTGCAGTGAAGTTACTTGCTCGCGTAGTGCAAAGAAGTGGTTTATAAGGGCGCGAAGCGAAAAAAGCCATTTATGGCTGGCTGGCAAAAAAAGAAGCGAGGAGAAAACTCCTCGCTTCTTGTATCGTCAGGAAACTGACGTCTGGCTTAGAAGCACCAGTCAAAGCACGGGCACGGACCGTCGTGGAAGTACCAGGCAATCAGGTACCAAACGTCGTCGATATCGACGTCGCCGTCGCAGTCAACGTCACCCAGATGCATGAACGGAACCGGCCCAGGGGCGGAACCCGGGGCGTTCACGTAAGTAACCAGATACATGATGTCGGCCAGGTTGATCACGTCGTCGCCATTGACGTCGCCGCGACCAGCGCCAACCCACTTGTTAGCCAGTTTACCGAGGGCTACGATTTCAACTGAAGATCCACCCGTAATACCATGCAGGCCAAACTGAGCTACGGCGAGTTCATAAGTCTCGTAGCCGCCCCAATCGTGCGAAGCAATGGTAAAGTGGGCTTCTTCGTCACCACCGGAGGCACCATCCGAAGCGAACACGCCCGGACCAATATTCAGGTACTTCCAGGCGGTGTCGCCGAGGTAGATATCACCCCACCACGCACCGTAACCCCACATGGTAACGGCGTTGATGATAGGCTCAAAGTCCACATTGGTGTTGTTGCCACCGATCGGTTCGGTGCTTCCGCAGCCGAACGGGAACTTCATCATTCCCCAGGCGAAGTCACCGGTGCCGCCGGAGCTAACCCAGCAGGCAGAACCTTCGGCATCGCGGTCAGCGACATCGCTGCCGACGTCGTAGTCCATAGTGGCGCCCATCTTCCAACCAAGCACGGAATCACCATTACGCTCGGTGATTTCCATGATCTCGATCGTCAGATCCTTGAACGGCGCAAAGTCGACTGCGCCGACTGTGCGGGACTCACACCAGAGACCCATGGTCAGGTCGTTGTCAAAGGGAGCACCGAAGTTCTCCCAATCCCATGCCAC
Source organism: bacterium (assembly GCA_030629485.1). GTDB lineage: Bacteria > Zixibacteria > MSB-5A5 > GN15 > FEB-12 > JAJRTA01. The sequence continues at coordinate 4,472 of DAOVOW010000108.1, read as the reverse complement.
TGAACCACCGAGGCTGAAGTCCTGCATACTGTCAAGGTAGGTCTTGCAGACCAAATTACCCATGATCGGAGTGTAGGTTATGCCGTCTTCGGAGTAACCGTTGAAACAGAACAGTTCGACGTCCTCTTCGAGCGCAGCGTGACACGAGTCATCACACCAGTTCGGATCGGCCTGATGTGACCAGTAGGAGTACTCTTCACCCTGGCCATGCCAGGCCTGGGTGTTGAGGGCCTGCTCGTAAACGCCGTTGGCCCAAATGAACGCACCCTGGAAGATGGATGCGTCATCGCCGTCGATGTCCATGCCCCACGGAACCATCCAGTCGTCACCGGTAGCGATACGACCGGTGTTGGTCACGTTGTGGATATTGGCCGCATCCATACCGAAGTACAGTAACGTGGTGTCGGTCAAGCAGCCACCAACGATCGTCACGTGGATTTCCGGAGGACCGAAAGTGGTACCACCCAGGAAGAAGTCAGGATCATCGGTCGGAATGGTCATGTAGAAGTCCTGAGGTCCACGGAGAATCTCGAACTGGTTGACGTCGATCCAGACACTGAGGGTCTCACCGGCAGGTAGTGTCGTCAAGGGTTGCGGCGAAATGACCGCTTCGACATAGGTCCCATACTGCAGGAAGGGAACTCCCGCCGTGGCGCCGGCGTTCAGCATCGTCTCGCCGCGATCGCGAGCTATATAGAACTCGTCGAAATCCGGCTCGTTCGGCATAACCAAAGCCTTCGTTGAGAAGGATTCAGTCAGCAGATCGGTGATGCTGGCGGCCCGATCCATCACGTCCTCACGCACACGCCTGGAGGCGAAGTCCGGAGGAATCCACGGATGGTTATTAGTCAGACTAGTGGTGAATTGGCCGAACGTCAACGGAGCACAGCCGGTGTTGACCAGCACACCCGGAAGTTCCGTCGGCAAGGACGTGAGCATACCGAACTCGACCGGCACCGCAGGCGAATACGTCTGCAACTCCAGGCGCGGACGATCGTCGCCCTTGGCCAGGACAGTGAGTGCGCCAAAGTAATCGGTCATAGCTATATAGCCGGGAGCGATGGCGAAGCTCAAGCCCACAGAGTTCGGGTAACCACCGTGCATCACACGACGACGGTAAATCTCATCACCATTGTCGGATGACAGGCAGTTAATGAAACCGTGGTGACCGGCCACATACAGCAGATCCGGGACGCCTTCCGGCTCGCAAGTGAGAGCCGCGTCGCCCCAGTAGTTGTTGTATTCGGGGCTGTCGTAGGCCCAGATGAGTGCACCGTTGGTCTTCTGAAAAGCAAGCACGCGCCCACCACGGGCCGTGTTTACCCAGCCTGACTCACCCAGGACATAGATACGAGCCGCGTCGATTATCGGCGTGGGAGCGCCGGTTGCGCCGCGTCCACCCATCGAGCCGACCGCGTACTTAATTGTGGAATCAGCCGTGTTGATGGCGTAGAAGACACCGTCGCCGGGATGCCAGGGAGTTGCAATGTCCGAGTTGACGTACAGGACGCCATTCTCGTACGAGCAGCCACCCGGGAAGCCTTCACCAATCTGCCCCGGATCGTCCGGGTCCTCCGGGTCCGGGGGGAAGATCGTGTTGGCCTGGAGGCCGGCTGAGCTTGAGAGCTGCCAGTTGATGATGCCGGTAGCAGCGTTGATCGACCAGACATCACCTTCCACACTACCCGGGAAGGAGCAGTAGAAGAGGGAGACGTCGTCGGTAGCGCCGGATCTCCGGATGCTCTGTCCGAGGAAGACCGGGTTGGTGGCCCAGCCATTGCCGGACGGGTGTGCGGCATCAAAAAGGTCGCCAGTGGCTGCATCAGCAGCAACGATGGCACCATCCTCAGTGCCCCAATACAGGACCTTCGTACCACCCTGATCCAGGAGGATGAAGGAACAGTAACGGGTTTCGCCGAACAGGCCACCCACTCCGACTGTCGTAATGTCACGGCTCCAGAGCATAGCGCCGGTAGCGAAATTCCAGGCGCTGACGGATTCCCAGTCACCACCACCGAGGTACATAACGCCGTTATGAATAGTCGGTGGGTGACGAAGCTGGTTACCCAACGGCGTACCAGAGATGGTGTAGACGGGGGTACCGTCGACCAAATTAAACACCTTAACCTGGTTGTCCCAGGCGCAAGCGATCTTGTCGCCGGAAATAGCCGGGCTGGTGTATAGGATAAAGTTAGTCGGGTGCGTGTAGGACCACAGCTCGGTCAGGTCGCACTGGGCATCGCCAAACATATTGAACGATGCGCCGGTGCGCTGCTGATCGTGCTGGTGGGTCGCCCAGTCTTCGCCGCCCGGAGGATCACCGCAGTCCCGCTCGTCGAACGGAATGCAGCAATGGTAGGACGACGCGACAAAGGCAATGTCGGGCCAAGGCATGCCCCAGTCTTGCCATAAGAGACCCCAGTCCGTGCCCCAGAGTTCGGCTGCGCCGTCAATCCAGCCGCCGCCGCCGGCGTCGGACATGGTGCGGATCCCTGTCTCCGGCGTCGGTGCGAAGGATTCGATGGCGATCCAGTACTTGCCCTGGACGGACACGTTCTGCGGTTCAAAGTCAACCGTAGTGTTACTGGGGAACATCAGGTAATCAGCCGGGGTCAAAATGACCGAGGCCAACTCTGTTCCAGGTAGACCGCCGGCATCAGAGTACACCGAGACCTTGGAGTCGTAGGTGTATATGTCAGGGTCGCCGTTGTCGTACAGAGCCCAGGAGACCTCTTTCACCATACAATCCTCACCAACTGCCTTGATCAACTGGGCGTTGGCTACATCGCCATAGATGTCGGGTAGTCTCCAGAAGTAGACCGGACCCAGGTTGTACCAGTTGAGCGAGCAGTCGAAGTAAGGATCCCGACAGAGATTGGCGGTGTACTTGAGATCGGGATCGATGCCAAAGACAGACATGATAGTATGCCAGGCATCGTCAGCGGCCCAAAAGAAGTAGGACCGACCATGCGGTGTCGTCTCATCATCCGACAGAGTGGCCTCGCAGTCATCGGGGAAGATTCCCGATGAGTTGAAGGAGACAAAGAAGTCCTCTCCCTCGAAGACCAGACCATGGGAATAGAAATCAACACTGGTGTACGTTGGATAGAACGGATAAGTACCGGCCGGCACGATCTCGGTAGCGAGAACGGTGCCCGGGAACCCAGTGCCGTCGTCATCCCACACCTTGATAATCAGGTCGTCGTTACCTGAAACATTAGGCGGGGTATCACCCATGTTGTACACACAGATATCTACTGACGCCAGGGTATCTTTACCCATGGCAGTAAACCGCTGAGCCCAGTCGTACATGTTGTAACCAGGTCTGGGATCTGGCGCAGCCCAGAGGTAGGCGGTGCCTTCATCCCAGCTTTGAGAATAGCAATCGGAAAACGGTATCTCATAACAGCAGGCATAAGACTCAATTACCCACCCGTAATCGCAATCCTCGTAGTATTCCAGAACGGTATACCACGCTTGATTGTCGGGACTAAAAACGGTTGAGCGCTCCTCTAAAACGCCGTCGCAGTCATCTGAGATTATGGGGTAACTAGCCCCTTCACCGCCGCCCAGGACAGTATAGCCGATATGGTACTCGGCACCATCTTCGAAGACCCACGGACCATTGGTCCAGTCGACTGAGATATAAGCATACTCATAACTCAGGTCGGCATTAAGTATGGTACCCGAGTCCAGCTTGTTGCCGGGGAAACCAAAGCCGTCGTCATCGTAGAGGTACATTCGCACATCCGGCGTACCTACCGCTGCAGGACCGTACGTGACGGCCCAGCCTGCATACAAGGTACAAGCCAGACCCGGATCAACGGTAAACCGCACGGCGATTATGCTTCTACTAGCAGTGGGCATATGCCAAAACCAGGACATCGAACCATAGTAAAAGAAATAATCACAGAAGTAGTCCGAGGGCGGCTGCGAGATCGGGCCCAGATCAGTGAGCTGATACACGTCGTCCATGGTTGGAGGCCGCCAAGACGGCTTCGCAGGACGGGCGTCTGCGATTTCATTATAGAGTGGAGCGTTCGGGTTGACAGTCGGTATTGGGTTTAGACCCTCTATCGGCTTTTGCCCGATGTCTGAAATTGCCGTACCGCTTAGGGTAAAAACCAAACCCATTACGAATACTGCGAATAACAGTCTTTTTAACATTTATTCCTCCTTAAAGTAAGGAAAAAACTCGAATCCGCTTTCTGAAGCCAGGCAAACTGCCGGACTGATCGATATCTCATAATATATCGGCCGTCATGAGGCATTTCACCACATCCCCTGTTGTGTCTAGGGAAAATAGGGACATAAACTTTAGCTAACGAACTCACTTTCTTCCTCTCTTATTGGAGTCGGAGTCTGTCCGTCTTTGGACAAACACCGCTAACAGTTATAATAATCAATGCTTCTGATCTTCATCTTTCGGTCTATTTGTCAAGAATACCTCCTGTGAAAGATAAACACCCACC
>DAOVOW010000366.1 GCA_030629485.1 bacterium | reverse complement strand
GTGATCACTGGCCGCTTATCGAGGACAGCCACCGCGTAGGCATTTCTCCCGGGCGGCCGACCGCAAGCGGATGGGGCACCCCGGCAAGGGTAAGGCTTGTGCGCGCGACGGATAGTAGCTATTAGTGGGCGGCGTATGTCCACATGCGCCGCCATGGAACCCGGTTTGACCGGGTGCAAAGACCGGACGGCAGATGTGGATATCTGCCGGGCACAAAACGAGATTGCCGCGTCGCTCCGGCACCAGTGCCTTCGCTCCTCGCAATGACGGAAATAAGGAAGCCGCGCACACGAAGAAGAAGCAATTCATCACCTACCTCCTTGCCACGACAGCCAGTCGCTTGGCCTGGTGGTCGTACGGCGAACCGTCGATACCGCCGTACGCCTGCGCGGTTGAGAATCCGCATTCCAACAGAAGTCCGGTCAACTCGGTGGCAGAGTAAGGCCGGTGCGCAAAACGATATTCCTGGCGCTGGTTGCCTTTCAGGGCGATCCGGCGGTTTTCCATCCAACTCCAGTCGCGAGTGACCTTGCGCTCCTCAAGAATGAGAGTCCCATCATCCATCTCGAACCAGTCGCGCTCGCAGAATATCCGCGCCAGGACTTCCTTGCCCATCATCTCGATGAGCAACTGTCCGCCGGGTTTCAAGGACTCATACAAATTGGAAACGACCTTCCCGTCGTCCAGTGGATCCTCGAAGTAGCCAAACGACGTGAACATGTTTATGGTGACATCGAAACTCTCCGGCCGACTGAACTCCCTGATGTCGCTGAGCAGGAATTCGATTTCCAGGCCCTCTGCTTCGGCTGATTGGCGGGCCGTATCGAGATAACTCCGGGTGCGATCGACTCCTGTCACTTTGTATCCGCGGCGCGCCAGTTCCAGAGAATGTCGCCCGACACCACAACACATATCGAGAATCAACATGCCCGGATGGAGTTCCAGCAATGATACCACGCGGTCGATCTCCTCAGGGGTTTTCGACAGGCGCTCCTCGGAGAACATCAGTGACTGAGTATCGCGCCAGAATTCATCCTGTTCGTGCCAGGGCCGGTCGTTTGTCATGACGTCTCCTCTATTGCACGTTCCTCATGGGACGATTCGGATCGATGTTATCGTAGTACAGTTCTACGCCCAGGTCATCAAAGAGTTGTTCAAATCCTTCGAATACGGTGGTGACTGTATCCTCCAGCCGGCTGAGGTCTCGATAGTTGCCTTCCACCATGATCGCGGTTAGTTCATCAAAACCGTCCGGCTTCATAGGGAACTGAACGGCTTGTGTGACAAACTGGGAGAATGTCGAGTACGGAGTCTGATTCAGAAACGACAGCACCACCAGCATGTGCATGAACGTGTCGAAGGCCACCAGACCGATGTTCTCGAGGTTGTCATCCTCGATAGCGTTGAGCAGTTTGGTTGTGCTCTCCTGCACTTCGTAGAAGCGCTCAGCGGCGTGCTTGAGGCAGTTTTCCTTGACCCGTTTGGCCTGGTAGGTGCCGATGTTGCGGATGTACTCCTTGTTGATAATGGGCAGCAGGACGTCGGAACCGGCTAGGAACCAGTCATCGTTCACATCGATCGTGCTCTGTAAGTACTTCTCGCGGGTAGTCCAAAGCAGTTCCACCAGCAGGCCGTCGCGAATCTTGGCCATGCCGCTGACCATTTCGCCCTTGGGCATCTTTTTCAAGAAGGCGATCAACTCGAGATCGGAGTAAGGACCATCCTCACCCCGAGCATAGGAACCCTGGGCTGCAAGTCCAATCAGGTTGTCGCCGAATTTCTTCCTGACAAGGGGGATCATCTCCTCTACCACCCTCGTTCGATCCTCATGTGTGTGTGCTCTTATACCTTCCATAACGTATCCCAACCCGCGATCCTTAGACTCAGTTTTGCCTAATCCCGGTCGCATGTATGACCCACGAGACCGGTGTGTACTGATGACAGTTCAAAGTCATTCCCAGCCGGGCAAACTCTGCGCGTAGTTCGTCGAGGCGTGAGAACGGTTCTTTGTCCAACCAGTCGTATTTCTGCACGGCTTCCTGCTCCGCCCGTGCATCCTCAAATATCAGATCACCGATAGCGATTATTCCCCCGGGTTTGAGAACACGCGCCATCTCACGCACAGCATCCGGTTTCGTTTCGTGCTCCACATGATGGAATGCGTAAGTGCTGACCACGGCGTCAAAGATATCGTCGGGGTATCCGGTCGACAAGAACGGCTGAGCCGACTGTATCAACTGGATACGGGCGTTTCTGTCGACCTTCTCGTGTGCTTTGATGAGCATTCCTGCCGAAGGATCCAGCCCGATCACGTCAGCGCCACGCGCGACACACCGCAAGGCCAGGTTGGCCGTGCCGACGCCGATGTCGAGAACCTGCATACCCGGTTGTACTCGCGCCGCCTCCACTACCGCATCCAGGACTTCCTCGTAGCGACCGAAACAGCCGTCGTCGGACGCGATGCTATCGTCATAGTTCTCTGCCCATTTGTCAAACGAGCATTCAGGTCGGTCTACATGGTCACCCACAAACAGGATCCCTCCGGCTTAAACAGCGAGGTCAGAAATGGCGGTCGGTGTCTGAACTTCTACACTTCCAACGTATCGCCCGGCTTTAGTATGACCACTTCCGAGCCGCTTACTTTAGCCGCGAAATCCTCCGGATTGCTGTCGATAACCGGCCAGGTTCCATAGTGGAACGGGACTACTTTCTTCGCCTGAAGGAACTCCGCTGCTTTGACAGCGTCGTCGACACCCATAGTAAAATTATCGCCGATCGGCAGGAAAGCAAGGTCGATATCGTTCATGTCGCCGATCAGCTTCATGTCATAGAAAAGCCCGGTATCTCCGGGATGATAGATGACCTTGCCGCCGATAGTCACCAGGAATCCGACCGGCGGACCGGTGTAGCGCGAGGCGTCCTCGCCATACCCTCCGCCGTGATGAGCGATAGTCAACTTGACGCTACCGAAGTCGAAGTCAAACCTTCCGCCGATGTGCATCGGATGGATGTTGCATCCCTCCTTGGCGCACATATTGGCCAACTCGAAATTGGCGATCACAGTCGCGCCGGTACGCTTGGCGATAGCGATACCGTCGCCGACATGGTCGCCGTGGCCATGCGTGATCAGCACGTAGTTGACATCGATCTCGTCCGCCTTCACCGAGGCTTGCGGGTTGTCGGTCAGAAACGG
>DAOVOW010000110.1 GCA_030629485.1 bacterium | reverse complement strand
TCGACTGCAATATCCCGATTCCGCCACAGCATATCTGCAGCGGGCGATCGAGCTGGAACCGACTTTTGCCAGGGGACATTACAGCCTCGGTATGCTGTGGCTAAACCGGCAGGAACCAGACTCCGCGATCAAGTACCTAAACAGCTATCTTGAAAACCATCCTGCGTCCTCACAGAGCGTCCAGGAGGTGCGGCAGTTAATCGATGCGCTCGAAGCCGAACGTTGAGACTGACGGCACTACCTGTCATCCCGATGCTGGTGGTTTCGATTCAGCCCTCACGCGCCCACCTTGGGAATAGAGGCGAATATGTCGCCCCAAAAACAGCTTGACATTCACCGGCACGAGTCTTTATTCAGGTCGAAATGCGCCCATAGCTCAATTGGATAGAGCGTCTGACTACGGATCAGAAGGTTGGGGGTTCGACTCCTCCTGGGCGTATTATTCTCTCTGAAATAGCAGCGGGCAGAAATAGGCATGAATGGTTGAGCTTGAATGGTGAGGCACCCGCGCGCTGGCGGCGCATGTGGACATACGCCGCGCACAGATATCTTGGATTCTTGTTTGGGTAGACACCCTGCGACCGCAGGGGTTATCAGATACTTCACGTGGAGGCGCTGGAGCATTTGGCGGGGACGCAGGTAGTGCAACCGCTGGAGACACCTTTCGCTGAGATTAGCGAAATCAGTCTGTGGACCTTAGATGACTCACACTTGGGGCAGGGCACCGTTTCGGTATCGGTGCTGACCAACTCTTCAAATATATCGCCGCAGTCGTCACACTTGTATTCATAGATCGGCATTATCTTTCTCCATCGCTATCCGAGATCGACAGGACCGCACCGGTCACTGCGCCCACGGCTGTAGTCAGCCAGGGGTTACACATCAGCGCTCACGTCGAGCCGAACTGAATATAAGCATAAGTCTCTGAAAATCCAAGCAGCCCGCCACCGGCGGCATAAATCAGGGCTCTCTTAATCTTACTGTGCTCATAGCAGCTTAACATCCTTCGGCAGTGCCGGGTTCCAGCGTTGTGATGGTCGAGTCTTCAGATTCGGCCACGCGCCGGAGTGTGATATAAGGTTCTGTGCGCGGCAGATGTCCACATCTGCCGAGGTATCAAACCGCCGCCGCCATTACTTTCTTCAGGGTTTCTTCGACTTCCGTGGCCAGTTCATTCAGTCCGGCATCAGGCAACATATCGGCAATCATAGTCGGCCGAGCCAGGGTGACAATTGTCTTGTCCCCTTCGGTGTGCATGTAAACTTGCACGGCATAAACAGCGCCACATGGATATCCTTCTGCGTCGCCCTATGAGCAAAACCGGCGTTGCAAACCTCGATAATTTTCAGGGGGCCGCGTTCAAACCCCTTCTCGGCCAGCGTTTCCTGGACATCATGGATCGCCAGAATCCGGAACTGACGCTCGGCGGCTTGTTTCTCGATTTCCGCTGCCACTTCGCCAAACGGCTTGTCAAATTCCATTCGGTATGCGAGTTTATCAATCATGGTATCGTCTCCATCGTAGTTCTTTTCTCCATTAGATAGCCGAGGCTGCAAAACGATTCAGGCTACTCAGCTATGATCTCAAAGCTGGTAGCCACCTTGGCCCCAGACTCCATTGTCTGGCTGACTACACAATATTTGCCCTCGGACAACTCGATTGCTTTGGCCAGCTTCTTTTCACTAAGGTTCTCGCCACGCGCGATGTACTTGACTTCAAAAGTATGAAACGGCTTCGGGTAGTTATCATTCTGATGTGCTTTGACCTCAATCTCAAGCGACGTCAGTTTCTGCCGTTGTTTCTCGAGGATCCGAACGACATCGACTCCGGTACAACTGGCGATGCTAAACAGCAGCAGTTCGGTTGGTTGGAACCCGGCTTCTTTCCCGCCCGACTGTTTGCCGCCGTCGGTGATTATCGTGTGTCCAAAAACTCCTTCGCCTTCAAACCTGATTCCCCCTGCCCATCTCATCTTTACTTCGATCATTATCTTTCCTCACATACCAATCTCGCCGGAGTTTACTTGACATGTGCTCTCCGGTTGTTGCTTCTTTCAACCAAGTTGGCACTGGTCTGAAAGACTACTCTACTCCCAGCACATCCAGGATGAAGGCATACTCGAGCGCGATCTCCTTGAGATAATCATACCGTCCCGACGCGCCGCCGTGTCCCGCACCCATGTTGGTTTTCAGGAGCAGCCGGTTGTTGTCGGTCTTGAGGGCGCGCAGCCTGGCTGTCCACTTGGCCGGCTCCCAGTACTGGACTCGAGTATCATTCAGCCCCCCGGTGATTAGCATGTGAGGGTAGGCCTTGGCGGTAACATTGTCATACGGCGAGTATGACATCATGTAGTCGAAGTATTCTTTCTCATTGGGGTTGCCCCACTCCTCGTATTCGATTACGGTTAACGGTATCGAGGCGTCAAGCATAGTGTTCATAACATCCACAAACGGTACATCGGCGATTGCAATATGGCACAACTCCGGCGCCATATTAACCACCGCGCCGATCAGCAGTCCACCGGCACTGCCACCGTTGATGACCAACTTATCGGTACAAGTGTACTGTTTGGCAATGAGATGCTCACCGCAGGCGATGAAGTCGGTAAACGTGTTTTTCTTATTGAGCAGTCGGCCGTCTTCGTACCAGTACCGCCCCATCTCACCACCGCCACGGATATGGGCTCTGACGTATATGAACCCTCGGTCCAGAAGGCTAAGACGGTTCGACGAGAAATATGGGTCCATGCTGATCCCGTAGGCGCCATAGCCGTTAAGATACAGCGGGCTGGTCCCGTCAAGGTTAACGCCTATTTTGTACACCAGTGAAATTGGAATCCTGGTGCCGTCCTCGGCCGTAGCGTAAATGCGCTCGGATTGATACTGAGTTGGGTCGAATCCTCCGAGCACTTCCTTTCGTTTCATAAGCGCACGCTCTTTGGTAAGCATATCATAGTCGTAGACCGAACGCGGAGTGGCAAAAGACTGATATACGAAGCGAAGGATGCCGCTGCCGAAATCGATATTCTCGCCCTGGGAGCAGGCAGACATCGGCTCCGGCATCTCGATTCGATGCGCTTCCGATGACGAGAACTCCATCACGCGCAGTTGGCGCAACCCATCTTCGCGCTCTGATAACACCATAAAACCCCCGAACATGACGACCCTGTCCAACTTGACGGAATCGCGATGGGGGATGACCTCACGCCAGTTGTTCTTAGCCGGCGCCGAAACCGGGGTCCGCATCAGCCGGAAGTTTTTGGCGCTGTCGTTGGTTACAATGTAGAACATGTCGCCATGGTGATACACCTGGTATTCATGCTTCGGCTTACGGGGGTGGACTATGCTGAATTCACCGAACGATTTGTCGGCATCCAGATAACGGACCTCGCTTGAGGTCTGGCTGCCGATATCGACCAGCAGGTACTTCATGCTCATACTCTTGCCGATGTCTATCCAGAAGGCATTATCCGGTTCGTGATATATCAGCAGATCTTCTTCCTCCTGACCGAGAGTGTGGCGATACAGCTTGTATGGTCGCCAGGCGTCATCGGGAACGGTGTAGAACAGAGTTCTATTGTCGTTGGCCCACTCGGCGGAACCGGACATTTTCAAAATCTCATCCGGGTACAGTTCGCCTGTCTCCAGGTTTTTCACCCGCAGCGTGTATCGTTCGTTGCCGGCTGTGTCGGTCGAGTAGGCCAGCAGCTTATGATCGGGGCTGATTTCATAGGTGCCAAGTCCGAGAAAATCATGCCCCTTGGCCAGTCGGTTGACATCGAGCAGAATCTCCTCGGCCGCCTCAAGGCTGCCCTTCTTGCGACAGTAGATATCGTATTGCTTGCCTTCCTCAGTACGCGAGTAATAGAAGTATTCATCGCGTTGCGCCGGCACCGACAGATCGGTTTCCTTGATGCGACCGAGCATTTCATTGTACAGAGCATCCTGAAGCTGCTCGGTGTGATACATCACCGCCTCGGTGTAGGCGTTCTCAGCCTTCAGGTAGTCCAATACTTCCGGCTTGCTTCGCGAATCATCCCGCAACCAAGAATAGTTGTCCACCATCTCAACCTCGAACATGGTGTCAATTCTGGGCTCTACCTTTGCCACCGGCGGCTCGGTATCAAGACGACGTCCACACGATACCGTCACACAGACCGCAATAACCGAAAGATTCAGAATCAGAATTCTGACTATACGCATACTTGGTACCTTTCCGCTTGATTTGCCGTACCGTTTATCGCAAGAGGAGTATAGGTCTGAAGCGTCGGTACGTCAAGTCGTGCAAGTATTTGTGTAGTGCCGGAGGTCAATTCAGGCGAACCAGCAAGCGAGCAAAGAACATGGATCCAGCCAGCGAAAAGCTATTCAACGAAAACCGGGATGTTATACTGCCGGCCGCCGTATCGAAAACGACACGCCGGTGGTCGACGTCGATTGCTCGACGCTGCTCTGATTCGACGGCAAGTCTCTGGGTAGCTCCTTCAAACCAATCTTCGCTTGACATATAGGTTGCCCGATTCATATCTTTGTATCGTTGAGGGTGCCTTCGGCTCTTGGGCGGTTGCATCGCAAAGGCATCGCACCGTTATTTGACAGGTGTGTCCCATGGAGTTCGAAAAACTTAACAGGCTTGTTTTCGACGGCTTGATCCCCAGGCTTCAAGACCATCGGGGGTTGGCAATGCTCATACAGCAACGTTCTTCGTTTCCAGGCTGGCTTCAGGTAGAGTTGTGTCAGGTGCTTCTCGGTAGCGGACTTGACCCGGAACCGGATACCAATAAGGTTGATATTGCCTGCGGAGACTGGGGTATCAATGTACGCACCGTCAGCACCAACATTCCCCACGAACAGGTTCGAAGTGTGAAGCGGTCCCTTACCAAGAACGTCGAGATGCTGATCAAGGACATCTGGAGACTTACCAACCCAGGCAAGTCTGTGAGTTTTCCAAAACGCGCCTTGCTGTTTGTCGTCAGTCCCCTGACGCATGAGAACGAACGGTGGCAAAGCATCCATCTCGGCCAGATCACCACAGAGCTTTCCCGTCTTGAGCATCAATCGTTCCAGTTCGCTTCCGGTGTGCCGGGTGTTCTCTATTTCGGTCTCTGCTCCGCTCTTGGGTAGGGTTGCACCGCAATTCCTCGGCATTCGATTACCTCTTTGATCCCTGTTCGTGGGCGGCAGACGTCCTGAGGCTGTCCCTTCGTACGATGTAGTAGTAGTAGGTCAGGATCCTTGTGATCCTGACAGTTCGTCGTCAGGTTCCAAGGAACCTGACCTACAGGACTGCTCCGCTCTTGGGTAGGGTTGCACCGCAATTCCTCTAGACACCGACAATGCAACCTTCGGTACGCCAGCCCGTATGTACGGCAAGACAATGTCGGGTGGATTTTCTCCGACCGGATCGAAAGATAACTCACATACCTGGAGGATCGGATGTCATCCTTAGCAAAAGTAATCGTGGTAACCGGGTTGCTGGTCGTGACGCTGTGCCTGAACGTGTTCGCCGGCCGCAAAGAGGTGGTCGAGAAGACCTTTGACGCCAAGGAATCGATACGGATCAATACGGTCAGCGGCGACTGTATTATCAAACAGGGTAATGATAACAAAATACACGTTCATCTTGTCTACAGCTATTCGCCACGAGGTTCCTTTGAGCCGAAGTTTGAAGAGCGCAGCCGAGTGCTTCGCCTCAGCGAGAATCACTACGAGTCGAACAGCGGCAGTTCGGTCTGGACCATCACCATACCGGCGGAAACAAGAGTGCGATTTAGAACCGCTTCAGGTGATTTTGAAGCCGCCGATCTGAAGGCCGATATCGACATCGAAACGGCCTCTGGTGATATTCTGCTGGAGAACTGTACCGGCCACTTTGAAGTGGAAGCGGCCTCGGGCGACATCACGGCGGAGAAATGTCGCGGCGAATTCGAGTTCAGCACCGCTTCGGGCGATGTTGCTATTCAGAACTGTACTGGCGAATTTGAATTGCAGACGGCATCAGGAGATATCGAAGTCGATGACTGCGAGGGCGAGTTCGATCTCGCAGTTGCCTCCGGCGACATCGAAGCCTCTGGAATTACAGTGAACAATTCGAGCAGCTTTGCGGCCGCCTCAGGTGACGTCGAAGTTACGCTGGCCGTCAGCGCCGAACACGATCTGATTATCTCGACTGCCTCCGGATCGGTCACACTCGATTACAACGGCAATCCTATCGAGGGTCAGTTTGAGTTTACTGCGCGTTTGCGGCGGGGCCGTATTACAGCGCCGTTTGATTTCGATGATGAAGAGGAGTTTGAACGTTGGGGCCAGGATTATGTGCGCAAGAGTTTCACGCGGGGCTCCGATAGTCCGCTAATCGCTATCGAGACCGCATCGGGACGGGCGACGCTGAAAGAGTAAGCTTTCCATTATACCAGGCTGCTGAAAAAGCTCCTTTCCTTGTCATTGCGAGTGACCGAAGACACTCGTGTCGTAGGGAGCGCGGCAATCTCTTACGCCAGGTCTGCCAACGAATCGAGATCGCCACAGCCACGCGAAAAGCGTGGTTTCGCAATGATATCTGCGTGGGTTTATCGACATTCCCAATGATGTTGAGACTATC
>DAOVOW010000099.1 GCA_030629485.1 bacterium | reverse complement strand
GCTCCCGCCGCGCCGCCTCATGTTCGAACTGCTTCAGGCGGGTGATGTCGTAGACGACAACGACCACTCCCGGCTGCTCCGTATCCTCCGGCTGGAGGTCGGAAGATGCTACCAGGAGATAGCGCGTGTCACCGTCACGCTCGATGGTGATTTCTGTTTCGTTCGATGCTCCCCGTCCGGCTCGGAGGGTCGAAAGAGCCAGTCGTGGTTCTCCGATCAGCTTTTCCCACGGTCGACCCATGGACCCGGTCAGTCCGAAGATTCTTTCGAAGGCGTCATTCACCAGCGTGATCGTTCCCTGATGATCAACAACGGCCACCCCGGTGCGCATCTCGTCGAAAATTCTGTCGGTAATCGTCTTAATATGGCTGTAACGCCGCGAAAGTTCCTTGCGACGGCGTCGGCTTCTCAGATACAACAGCCCCACCAGGATCAGCCCGAACATGACCGCCGCCAGACCGAGCATCAGGCGATCAAACCCTCTTGAAACGGCATAGTATCCTTCCAGCGACAGACCTACGCGCAAGAGACCAAACGGATACTCCTCCGACGAAAACGGCCGCACCAACTCCAGCACCTGCCTTCCCTGGAAATCGAGAGTGCGGTGACGGATACTGTCACTGTCCAGCGACTCCGTCAGGAAGGGATCGCTCTCAATGGCCAAGAGCCGGCCGGTCTTGCGCGAGGCGAAGACAATGCCTTCGGTTGACTGGTAGATGATGTACTCAACGCCTTCCTCTCGTGCCATGTTCTGCGCCAGGTATCCGATTTGTGTTTGTCGCAAAGCCTCAACGTAAAACACCGCGTCGGCCACCAGAACCACGACCCATTGCAAATCGTTTGTCAGCTCGAGATAGTAGTGGACGATTTCTCCGGGCACTTCGCCTTCATCCAGAAGCATGACATACTTGTGCTCCGGCTGCCCGAGAAGCAGAGTGGCTTCGTCCAGTACAAACGGCGGTGGACCTGTTTCCGAACCGCGTGCTACCCCGCCGGCAGTGAGGGTGGCGGTGGAGTCGAGAACAAACAGCGCGTATAGATCGTGTTCCATGGCTGTCTGGGTCAATTGCTGATCGGATATTGAAGAGAGATCATGGCGAACGACGCTGCGCACTATCTCGCTATAGCGCAGATGAGCCAAATAGTCATAATAGGACTCCGAAGCCATGGCATTCTCCGCCGCCTGGGCCAGCGCCTCGGTAAAAGCGACCCCCTGCATCTTCAGCAGGCGCAGGCTGTCCTGACGGCTTTCGCGAATACCCAGCCATGTAATCAGGACGATCACAACTGCCAGCGCCAGAAGCAAGGCGGCGAGAAAGCGTGGGTCCATCCCGGTGGAGTTTGTTTTACGGGAAGCCGGCATGGAATCCAAGGTAAAGGCGCCGGCTGTTGGCCACAACTAAAAGTTAAACGTTGGCCGAGGCGTCAATGGCAGTTGGCTCTGCCGGTGACTCCGAATCCTGTTGATGATTGATAGGGATCTCAAAAAAGAACTCGGTAGCGGCATCATGAACGTATCCGATGCGCCCGTTGTGTTTGTCGATGATGCGACGGCAGGTCACCAGGCCGTAACCGTGTCCTTTGCGTTTGGTGGTAAAACGCTTCTCGAACAGCGAGGATTCGAACTCAGCACCCACCCCGGGGCCGTTGTCGATGACAGCCACTCGGACGCAATTTCCCCGGGGCAGCCGTTGCGTGCAAACCCGTATCTTCTTCGGGTCCCGACTGTCGACCAGAGCATCGGCAGCGTTTTGGATCAGGTTGACGAGTGTCTGCTGGATCTGATTCTGGTCGAGTTCGACCAGGGGTAATTCGGCCGACAATTCGGTTACAAACTCGATTCCATCGAACCGGTTTTGCGGTTCCAGAAACGCCAGCATGTTTTGTATTAGCTGGTTAAGGTCGACCGGTACGAATTTCGCTTCGCCCTGATTGACGTCCATAAGGCCGTCGGCGAATCGGGCGATCTTGTCGACCGTTGTTTTCATGAGTTCCAGCTTCTTGTTTATCTTCTCCTGATCACCCCTCTTCAAGAACAATGGCATCAATTCTATATTGCCGCTCAGGACAGCCAGGTAGTTGTTGATCTCGTGGGCGATGTCGCCCGCCATCTCGCCTCGCGTATAATAACGATCCACACTGACCATCATCTCCTGGAAATTCCTGCTTTCGGAAATGTCCAGGAAGATAAACAGATGAATCGGCGGATGACCGGAATCGGTGGATACCTGCGATACCACCAGAAAGGCCGGGAACATCGAGCCGTCCTTGCGCCGACAGACGACTTCTTCGGACTTCTCATTCTGTTCCGTCGGTGAAACAGATCTCTTGGCGTCACGAGAAGCGACGAACAATTTGTCTATGGTGGTACCCAGCGCCTCGCCGTTTTCATAACCAAAGACTTCGGCAGCCATGCGATTGAATACGACGATTTCGCCCTCCGAAGATGCGGCCACTATGGAGCAGGGTGAGCAGTCGATCAGGGTGGCCAGAAGCACCTGTGACTCGGCCTGAGTAAGATAGGCGTCCTTGAGAAGCTGGTTGTACTTCTTGTGTGTCTGCTGGTTCCTCCAAAGTGTTTTCGACATCTGGTTGAACGATGCCACGAGGCGGTTAAACTCGGTGTCACCGTCAACTTCGAGCAGATAAAACAATTCTCCGGACGCTGTCTTCTCAAGGCCCTGCTCCAACCG
Organism: bacterium; assembly: GCA_030629485.1. Classification (GTDB taxonomy): domain Bacteria; phylum Zixibacteria; class MSB-5A5; order GN15; family FEB-12; genus JAJRTA01. The sequence goes on along the minus strand of DAOVOW010000099.1, from coordinate 4,267 downwards.
CTTCAGAGGGTTTTGGAATCGGCGAGCGATCAGGTGCACGGTCAAGAGCGACACCAGGATTGATCCCAGGAATAACAACAGCAATCCATACAACAGAGTGTTGCGGTTTGAGACCACAAACTCCTGATCAATCACCAATACAAGCAGGGCGGGGGTGCCCGACGCAGTCTCAAAGTGATAACCATAAATGAAATGGCCGGCGCCCATACTAACCGGTACCCACTGTCCAAGATATCGCTGAGTAGAAGACCTGCCAATAGGAGAATCCAGCAACCACGAAAGATCCACCTCTCCCATCAGTGATCTATAATCCTGTTCATCGCCCTCGTAGGTATAGGCCTTCGAAATACCATCATGGTCGTCCGTTAAGTAAATCGCAGCATAGTCATACTTCTCATCAGACGCGAACAGCGAGTTTAGAACCAAGTGAGACTTCTTGTCCAGGGTTGGCACTGCGGAAACGCTGTCCTCCGTTGAAATCCGTTCGACGGCCTGCCCGACTGGGCGAAGATGCTGCTCGCTGGTTGACCCGAAGTCGACTCGGGCATCACGATCGGGGAAGAATATTATCAAGGCGAGAGCCGCAAAGACGAAAATCACCTGGACAACAATGATGTGACCCAGCCGCGAAAGCAGCGCCGGATGGAATTGACGAAGAAGCCATTGTCTCACGAAGATATCCTCGACACAAAATTCTTATATCCCCATAATTGTCGGCAGGTAGGGTCGAGTTTTGAACGGGGGATGTCGTGCAAAGATGGTACAAAAAAAGCGGGAGTGGCGGAGGGGGGATGCCCGACTCTAACGTCAGGTGGCTGGTTTCCCAGCGCACACCACTCCCGTTTACTTTCGTTCACGGGCAAGTAACTCTGTTGGATCTCCTAACAGCAAAGGTTGTGCCGAAGTTCTGACGACACATTCCGATCCGGGCCTTCTCCCTGGGAGATTGATGAAAAAGAGCTTCATTATGTCTGGAACCTACCGGATCGGTCATGGCCGCGAAGGCGGGCATCCAGTAACTCGTTGATTCAGATAGATTCCCGCCTGCGGGGCTTTCCAAAAACTACCGGGTAGTGGTTATTCCTTTGCTGTGGGCGGCAGACGTCCTCGTCTGCCCCTTGACTACCTTGGATAGGTCCTTCAAACGGGCAGACCGGGAGGTCTGCCGCGCACAATATTGTGGGTTTTTGGAAGGTTCCCTACGCGGGAATGACATGCAACACAGGGAAACTGCTTTTCTGGCTCTTGTTCCGAGTTTTTCAACAGCCTGCTTGAATATGATCGAACAACAGGTTCTGCAAAAGACGATCACTGATCGGGATAATGATCCGATGAAAAGTCCGCGGACTGTTCAATCACATATCCATAAACCGCAGTTGGTTGCATACCGGGCTCCTGTGGTTCTCGCGGATGGCTCGCGTTTTGCCTCTGACTTGTTCCTACAACACTATCCTTTCTCCGTGTCCACTAAACCAGGGGAACTTCAGCGGGGGCACCAGTAGGCGCAGAAATCTAACGCAGTCGACACCGATCAGTGTGATGCGCGAAGCGCGAGAAAGCCGGCTTGACCCACTCCCTAAAACACCTCCGCCGAGAACTTGTAGATTTCGGCGTGTTTGTCTCTGTAGCTGTTTTTGGGCAGGCCGGCTTTGAGGCAGGTTTGCTCGAGAAACTCGACACGGTCCCAGCCATACTCGGACGCCACCTGGGGCAACAATAATCCGGAGTTCATCTCTAACTTGATCATCAACCCGTCGCGACCCACCTCGATCTCGTCAAAATCATGTACCCACTCCAGAGGAGTGAGCACAGATAGTTCGATCTCGATTCGTTCGGCCTCGGCCGAAGTCAACTGCGGGAAACGGGGATCCTCAAAAGCTGCTGCTTGCGCCATCTCAGCCACTGCTTCATAAAGCGGCAGCTGCGCTCGGATATGTCCGATACAGCCGCGCAGGTTGCCGTCGATAGTGAGCGTCACGAAGAGGCCGCGCCGTTTGTCAAGACTTTCGATTGTCGGCGGCGTGTACGACTTGCCCTGCAGCCGAGCCATGATGGCATCGCGGGCGATTTGGTGCAGCTTCGGTCGGTCCTCGTCGGGTACTTCCTGCACGGGTCCAGCCATTGCCGCCTCAGCTCCGATCAACGACCGGTCGGCTACTTGCGGTTCCTTGCCGGTTATGGCCGCCGCCAGGTATCCAACCACATTTTCGAAATCGCCGGTTGACTCGCCGGAAGTGGTGTAGTCGGTGAAGGCGACTTCGGCGCCGCCCAGTCGTCGCGACGCCATCATCACAGCCGCCATCGGGCCGCCGCCGCAAGCTTCCCCCTGGCCGGAACTCAGTGTTTCCAGCAGCAACGCCGGGTCATACTTTTCAACCGCCTCCTGCACCCTGGCGTCCAACCGCCGCGCCTGTTTCTCCGAATGAAAGTGCGACAGGTCGGTCGACGCCACCAACAGACTGTTGGTACCGGTCAAGGCCGCCGCCAGGACCTCTCCCAAGGCCCGAACAGTGTCCTCCTCCTGATCCCCCATGACAATCGCCACCAGTTTGAACCGACCCAACACTACCTGCAGGAACGGCAGTTGGACTTCGAGGGAGTGCTCACCGCGAGTGGCGCCGGTAGCATGACCTTTGCGCGAAAGATGAACGGCCGGATGGATACCGGCTATCCTGGCCGACAACTCCTGGTCAATCTCTACCACTCCCAACGGAGTTTCGTAGCCGCCGCCGTTGTACACCGAAGCGCCCTGAAAGAAAACCGTGTGCGATGGCGAGATTACCACCACGGTGTCATACTGATGACCATCAAGAAGTTTGTAGGCTCGCGCTGCCAACCGGCCGGAGTATGGGTAGCCGGCATGTGGGACGATCAGGCCAATTGGATAGCCGCTGCACGGTTTTTCAACCTCGGCGAAATATCCTGCGATCGTCTTGGCTAACTCACCCGGGGCGGCGGGATAAAACATCCCCGCCACAGCGGGCTTCCTGATATCGCTGTCGGCAGCACTCATGGTTGTTCCTTTCCTCAAACTCCGTCTGTACCCACGATAACAGCGGTGCACTGCTTTGTCAAATGATTGCTCCACAGTGGGATTATTCCCGGAATCGCCGTCGCGGATCAAAAGCCTGATGATCTCTCTGACCAGTAGCTTCAGCGGCCTTAAGTTAACGCGGGATATTCCGTTACTAAGAGTGTATGGAAATATGTCTGCCGAAACGAATTTACCAGTACGAAATACTTGACCTGGTCGGTCAGGGTAAGAATGGCGCTCTGTGCAAAGGTCGCGATTCTGCAAGTGGGTCAACGGTGGCAGTGAAGCTGTTGCATCCGCATGTGTCGGCGGACGCTGAGTTTCAGTCACGCTGCTTGCCGCAGTTGAAGGCGGCCCGCGGGCTCAGCCATCCCGGCATTGCGACCTTGTACGATGTTATTGAACACGAGGATCAGGTACTTCTGGTGTCTGAGTTCATTGATGGCGTCTCTCTTGATAGCACGCTGCAATCAGGCCCGATGTCACTGCAAGACTTCCTTAACATCGCCGACCAGATGGCGCGCGGTCTGGATCACCTGCACACCAACGGGTTGATCCATGGCGATATTCAGCCGTCGAACATCATGATTACATCCAACGGTCGGGTCAAACTTACCGACTTCGGACTGCCCCGTCGGCTGGCCGACAGCAATCTTACGCTGAGAGGTTTTCGACCCGGCACGGCTGTTTACGCCTCCCCGGAGGAAGCTCAGGAGGAGCAACCTACGAACGCCTCCGACTTGTTTTCGCTTGGAATCGTCTTCTATGAAATGCTGGGCGGCAAGCCGCCGTTTCCGGGCGAGAGTGTCGAGGAACTGTTGCGTCAGATTTTCAACTATCGTCCCGACTTCGTCCTGATCAGCCGCTATCACGTGCCCGGCGAGATCGTTCTTCTGCTCAAACGACTACTGAGCGTCAAGACCGACGAACGTTGTACCGAAGTCTCAGAGCTCCTGGCCACCCTGGAAGCTGAGCACACGCTGCAGCGGGAGTTGTCGGAACGTGACGAGACCGGCTTGAAACCTCAATCGGTTCATTTATATCTGCTGATTTCCTTGCTGGCGGTGTTGATGGTCCTGATGTGGAGCATCATCGCCGAGTACCGGTAGTGTCCTGCCCCAGGATTGTTCTTACGCAGTTTTGTATCCGGTCGCAGTTCCCAGTGGACCCTCTCCGGGTTGTTGGAATCGAAGACCAGGAAACGGGAGGACTCGGCGATGGCCTCCTCGATAT
>DAOVOW010000247.1 GCA_030629485.1 bacterium | reverse complement strand
CGGTTGCTGAAGAAGGTATTCTACACCGGCAAGTTCTATTGGAACGACATGTTGTATCAAGGTGACCATACTCCTTTGGTGGACCCGGACCTCTTCGACCGAGTGCAGGCCGCATTCGGCAAGAGAACCAACGGAAGGTTCTCAAACAGAGACTTCCTATTCAGCAGGCTTATCACATGCGGTGAGTGTGGCAATGCAGTAACGGCGGAGATCAAGAAAGAGAAGTACGTGTACTATCACTGCACGGGATACGGCAATAAGCACAAGCGCGTTTACGTTCCTGAGGCTGCGCTTGATCGTGAGTTCGCCGGGATCGTGGGCAGAGTCACGCTACCTTTTGACTGGTACGACTACCTGAAGACATGCCTGGAGCATGAGCTCGGTCATCGCAGGATTCGCATAGCGCGTGAGAGAGAACGTTTGGAGACATTGCAAGACAAGATCCAGACCAGCATGAAAAAGGCTTTCCAGGCGAAGCTGGACGGCCTTGTGAGCGACGATTTCTTCAAGGCAGTGCACAATGACTACCAGGCTGAGTTGGATGCTGTCAGCTATCGCCTGGCGAATCTCAGTGATTCCGTCGATGCCGACTTCGACATAGCTATGCAGACTATCGAACTCAGCCATCAGGCTGAATCACTATATGTTAGGGCGAATCGCGACCAGAAGAGAAGGTTGTTGAAATCGGTACTATCGAACTGCCAGTTGATCGGCACAACTCTATATCCTACATACTACAAGCCCTTTGACATCCTGGCCAAAGGGCTGGAATCTCAGAATAAGCGGAGGAGGTAGGATTCGAACCCACGGTACCTTGCGGTACAACGGTTTTCAAGACCGCCGCTTTTGACCACTCAGCCACTCCTCCGTAGCAATCTCATAGTCAGAAAATCCACCCCCATTGTCAAGGCAATTGCCGCGACTCTATTCTAACCCCTGGTTCCTGACACGTCTCCGGTAGCCTACTCAGCCGCGCAAGTCCCTCCACCGTTGACATACAAGGTCGTGTCGAGTATCTTGGTCAAGAGATACAAAAACAGACACCATCAATTTCTCACGGTAGCCGCAGACTACCGAGATAAAGGAGATCGAGATGCTAAGATGCAGATTATCACTCCTGGTCGGCCTGCTTGTACTCGCGCTCGCGTTCGGTTGCTCCAGTGACGACGACAGCCCAACGGGCGGCGATGACGATCAGGGCACGGTAGTGACCATCGGTACGGACGGTGGCACCCTGGCGATCGGCAGCGACGTCACCTTAGAGATACCACCGCAGGCGCTGTCCGGTAGTGTCGATTTCACGATTGGGCAAAACAGTTCGCCACCAGCGGCGGGCGGCACGCGTGGTATGGCCTCGCCATGCTATACGATAGGACCGTCCGGCACTCAGTTTGCCGTTCCAGCCGCGATTACGATTAGTTATGACGTCAGCGGTTTCGACAACGTCGACGAAGAATCGCTGGTAATCTACACCAACAGCGGCTCCGGTTGGGACGCGCTGGTTACCGAGATCGACCGCGGCGCTAACACTGCCTCGGCATCGGTGACGCATCTTTCAGATTTTGCCGTCATGCTCGATACCGCTTCTACCGCCGAGGGTGTCTATGCCAGGCTGATTCTGGGGCGTATGATCAGCTACACGGGTGAAGGCAATCCATACCGCCTCGACATTATCACGGCGTCCTTTGACAGCGGATATGGTCCCTGCACAGTTCTGCATCCGTTGCAACCGTCAGGCGTGACGTGCAATGACTTTACGCTCAACTGGGTCGATGAGATGAGCAGCTTCACGTACTCCGAGCATCTGGGCTTCCTGGAGTTGGACAGCAATTATGTCTTTGAAGTCACCGCTGGCGGAGTAGTACCCTCGCTCACGCAGGCGATCACATTCCCCAGCGTTGAACCATACCTCACCAGCCCAACTTACGGCTCGGTGGTATCCAAAAGCGGGTTTGAGACCACCTGGAGCGGCAGCGGCAGCGGGACCGTGGAAATCATTATGGTCGATCTGGCGGCCGACTCTGCGGTGTGGGTGTCAACCGTAAATGACGGCAGCTACAGTTTCACCGGCGACCAGTTGGCAAGTCTCACGCCGGGTATGTATGTGATGGTACTGAATCATTACAACCGGGAGTGTATTGCCGCGGAAGGCTACGACCCGCGAAGTATCATAGCGGCAAGGGTGATGCATACGGTGATGATCACTCTGGCGCCGTGACCGTCAGACGGGATGTTTTTGTTGAGGTAGCGAATCCTATCTTGTTTCGTGGCGCTATGTCAGCCCTCTCACTAAGCGGCACCGACCTCAACAACTCTGAAGTTCGCGAACGTCTGCTCCCGCACTGTCGCCTGCAGGCAGGAGAAGTATGGACTGACCCAGAGGCCCGCCACGTAGTCGGGTGTGGAGATGCCGCCGACTCTGAGTTTGTCCACCGAGTGACCGGAGCCAATAAAGCCAGCTTGCTGGTGCAGGATCCGCCGTACAATGTTGCGGTCGGCGAGCGGCGTACGGTTGCCGAGTATGTCGACTGGTGTCGTCGATGGGTATGCGTCAGCGAGTCGGTCATGGCCGGTGACGCGACCTTGTACGTCTGGATGGGAGCGGATCAGAAACAACACTTTCAACCGCTGCCACAGTTCATGACGATGATGGCCGAGACCGATTTCGAATCGAGGTCGCTGATCACGCTGCGCAACCAGCGTGGGTATGGCACGCAGAAAAACTGGATGGCGGTTCGGCAGGAGTTGATCTGCTACACAAAGGGCAGCCCAACCTTCCACGTGCAGTACACCGATATTCCCAAGATTCTGCGCGGTTACTACAAAGAGGTGAACGGCGTTGTTACCGAGAACGCCGAGCGCAGTCGCTCCGATTGTATCCGCCCCGGCAATGTCTGGGTTGACGTGCAGCAGGTGTTTTATCGCATGGAGGAAAACGTCAACGGCTGTTCGGCGCAGAAGCCTTTGAAAGCCGTAGAACGAATTGTGCTCGCATCATCCAATGAAGGGGACACTGTCGTCGACCTCTTCGCCCATTCCGGCACGACACTGTTGGCCTGCGAACGGCTGGGACGACGCTGTGTGACGATGGACATCGATCCGATCTTTGCCGAGATAGCTATCCGCCGCCTCGAACGCTATCGCGACAGCGGCAAGACCGGCTGGCAGATGGGGCATCCATTTGAGAGGGAGTCGGAGGAGGCGGCCTTGGGTGTGTCGGAGCAGTTGTAGTCAGTCTTGACGAGACCGGAAACAGCATGTCAATAGAAACACTTATTCCGTATATTGCCGGCGTTGGAGTTCGCTTGTTGCCATCACGCTAAGGAGATTGAAGTGAAAACAGGTTTCGTGCAGTTCCGTCCCATTCTGGGTGATGTCAACGCCAACGTGGAGGCGATTGATCGCCTGGTGAGGTCGGTCGAACAGGTCGACCTGCTCGTCCTGCCGGAGTTGTGTACCACCGGTTACAACTTTGATTCGAAAGAGCAGGCGTGGGAGTTGTCTGAGCCGATCCATGATGGTACTTTCGTGAAGCATCTGGTGTCGCTGTGCCGCGAGAAGAAGATGCATATCGTGGCGGGTATCAATGAACGCGACGGTGACAAGCTCTACAACAGTGCCGTGCTGGTAGGACCCACAGGTGTTGTCGGCAAGTATCGCAAGCTGCATCTTTTCATGAACGAGAAGGATATCTTCCAACCGGGTGATCTCGGATTACCCGTCTTCGACCTTGGCTGGGCCAGGATCGGGCTGCTGATCTGCTTTGACTGGATATTTCCGGAAGTATGGAGGATACTGGCGCTGGAGGGAGCGGACATCATCTGCCACCCGTCCAACCTGGTAATTCCGGGCCTGTGTCAGCGTGCCGTGCCAATCAACGCGCTGATAAACCGCATGTACGTGGTGACCGCCAACCGCATCGGCGCCGAAGGCGACCTGACGTTTACGGGGCTGTCGACAATTGCCGATCCGAATGGGGAAGTGATCGCTCAGGCATCACCCGAAGATGAAGAAGTTGCAGTGGTGGATATCGATGTTGCCCTGGCGCGAGACAAAATGATCACCCCCCGCAATCATCTGATTAACGATCGCAGACCACAAGAATACCGACGGCTCATGGAACCGTGAACGGATGACAATCCGTTATTTCTTCGGTTGTACCGGCTCTTTTTTCGGCTTTTTCTTGGGCGTTTTCTTTTCCCGGCCGGGTTTGTTTCTTGATTTTCCCATATTATCGATCCTTCCGACGGTTTATTTCGTCCCGTGCTTTCCTTACTTACATCGGCTCCGAAGACGTTGATATTGAGCGGCGATAACATCACGTCTCACTATTACAATAAGACGCGACCGGTGTTTTGCCAAATAGTTTTTGGGTTGTG
>DAOVOW010000361.1 GCA_030629485.1 bacterium | reverse complement strand
GAGCGCGGCAATCTCATACTACATGTCGCCCAACGAATTGAGATTGCCGCGTCGCTACGACACGAGTGTCTTCGCTCCTCGCAATGACGGATTCTGGGGTTTATCAAGAAGCCTAACGTCCGGGCCACCCGCCGAAGAATTTTCACTGAAAACTCGATTTCAGTTGTATATTATATAGATGTATAACCCTCTGCCCAGAATCGTCGCGGTCGTGCTCCTTGGCCTTTTGTTACTGCCGTTGAGCAGCTACACCCAGCGGCCCAGAGGCCAGCGAGTGCCGGACCGGGCGCGAATCCAGGCATCGCAAACGGATAATCCCAATCCATCGGCGCTTCGGGTGGCCCGGCTACATTATTCCGGCGGCGGCGACTGGTACTGGGGGGCTTCGGCCCTTCCGAATTTCCTGGGCTACCTGCGTGATAATACGGACTACCCGGTTGACACTAACGAGCATGAGATCACAATCATGGATCCGGAGTTGTTCAGGTATCCGTTTCTGTTCGCCACCGGGCATGGTATGATCAGTTTTTCGACTGAGGAAAAAGAACGGCTGCGGCAGTACCTGGTCGGCGGCGGGTTTCTATTCGTCAATGATTCGTACGGGATGGACCGCGCGTTTCGCAAAGAGATGGCCGAGTTGTTCCCGGAACGAGAGGTGCTGGAGGTTCCGTTTGACCATCCCCTGTACCATTGTTTCTACGATTTCCCCAACGGTCCCCCCAAGATCCATGAACACGACAACAAACCGCCGCGCGGTTATGCCGTCATTTTGAACGGTCGGGTGGTGTTGTACTTCCTGGTGGAGTCCGATATTGGAGACGGGTGGGAAGATGCCCAGGTACACAACGACCCGCCCGAAAAACGAGACGAAGCTTTTCGGATGGGCGTAAACATACTGACCTACGCGCTGTTATACTGATAGTGAATGGTCCCCAAACGGTCACTCCCGTTCCTGCGTCTTAGGTCATGAGGACAGGTTGCCGGTGATCGGCGACTCGATATTAGGTATCTATCGAGGTTAATACCATGCGCGACACAAAGTCAAGCTCTACACTTATCAGCAGGCTGAAGGGGACACTCTTAAGACAGAGGCTGGTGGGTTTGGTCGGCGGAATAATCACTACCCTGATCGCGCTGGTGGTGACATCGGTTTTGCTGTCACTCTTGGCCGGTCTGATGGTGCTGCCGGTCTGGTTGAAAGTCTCGCTGCTGGTGTCGGCCTCGGGGCTGGCCGGATATCTGTTCGTGCGGTACGGGCTGATCAGACTGTGGCGTGGGAATATCGATAGTATGGCGGTTCGTCTGGAGGAGAAGCATCCGGAACTGAAAGGGCGACTCATCGCCGCCATCCAGTTCGCGCGGATGCAGAAATCACCCGGCTACTCAGCCGAACTGATGGCCATGACCGAGCAGCAGGCGCTGGCTCGTTCAAGCAGACTCAACTTCAGTGAGGCCGTCAGTTTTCACCATGTGTTGCGTACCGGTCGAGTCTTTGCGGTCGCGGCGGTGCTGGCTGTGGCCATGTTGCTATTGGCGCCGGGACTGTTCACGTATTCGTATGAAGTCTATTCCCATCCCACCGAGGAAATCGCGCCGCCCCTGGGTTACCGTCTGGTGCCGTTCCCGGGCAGTGTCGAATGGGTCAAGTATCGTGATATCGAAATCGGAGCTGTGCTGTACGGCGACCGTTTTCCCGATGAGGCGGTGATTCACTATCGCCTGGTCGGTGGCAGTTGGCAGCAAATCAGGATCGATCTGGGCAAGGTCAATCGGACCACCTGGGGTCAGAGCGACACGACTAGGGTTGCCACTCGGCTGCGACAGATCAACAGGTCGTTCGATTATTATGTCGAGGCCGGGCGCCTGAAGACCGAGGTTCAGAAAGTCGATGTAGTCGATCGACCGCGGGTGGAGGGTATCAAACTTGCGATCTTCTACCCTGAGTATACCAAACTGCCGCCGACGGTGATTGATGAGAACAACGGTTCGTTCTCGGCTGTGGTCGGCAGCCGCGTCAACATGCAGCTTGAAACCAACCTGCCGGTACAGACCGCCGAGTTGGTCTTTTCCGACTCCAGCCGCACGCCGATGAAGGTGGCCGGCAAGTCTGCTGAGATTGCGTTGCGGGTCGACAGTTCTCGGGCCTACTACGTCCGCTTGACCGACCATCTCGGTGAAGAGAACCCTGACCCGATCGAGTATTACATGACGGCTATCCCCGACGAGTATCCCTCGATCGATGTGCTCAGCCCGGGGTTCGACGTCAACCTCAATGACGAGATGATATTGCCGCTGAAGGTGCGCATCTTCGACGACTTCGGGTTCTCCTCGCTGGTGCTAAAGTACACGCTGTACTTGCAGCGTCGGATGTCCGATGAACATGTCGCCGTGTTGCACTTCTCCGACCGTATCAAGACGGAAGGAGACGTTTCGTTCAACTGGGACATGGACCAGTTCAGTCTCTATCCCGGCGATTACGTCATCTACCGTTTTGAAGTGGCCGACAACGATCGTATTTCCGGACCGAAAGTGACCGCCACCCGCCAGTTCGTGGCGCGGCTGCCGTCGTTGGAGGAGATCATCGCCGAAACCGAGGCCGAGAGTGCTCGGCGCATTGACCGTACCGAAAATCTGCTCAAGAGTGGTCGTGAGATTGCCGAGCGCATGAAGAACGTCGCCCGCAAGCTCCAGGCACAGCAGAAGAACGCTCGCAAGGCCGACTGGCAACATCAGAAAGAGCTCTCCAATGTCGCCGACAAGAATGCCGAACTTTTGGAGAATATCGAAAAGACGGCCGAGCAAATGGAACGCTCGTTAGACAAAATGGCCGAGAATACTTTCCTGAGTCGACAGATTCTGGAGAAGCTGGCTCAGATTCAGAAGCTGTTTGAGGATGTGGCTACACCGGAGATGAAAGAGGCTCAGAAGCGGCTGATGGAAGCGCTCAAGAGTATGAATCCGGATGAACTGCAGAAAGCGGTCGAGAACTTCGAGCTCTCTCAGCAGGAGATGCTCGAACGGCTGGAGCGTACTCTGGCCCTTCTGAAGAAACTGCAGTTGGAGCAGGCGATGGAAGCGTTGATCCGTCAGGCGGAGGAACTGGCCAAGCAGCAGGAAGCGGTCAACAATCGCACCGATTCATCGAGCAGTGACAAACTGCCCAGCCTGGCCAAGGACGAGGATGCCAACCGACAGTCGCTGGCCGACCTGAAAGACAAAGTTGCCGACTTGCAGCAGCTATCCAAGGATGCGGGCG
>DAOVOW010000293.1 GCA_030629485.1 bacterium | reverse complement strand
CAGTAATTTGTGATGCGGTCGGCTATCACCACAGTCAGATTCTTACCCAGAACAACGATCCGGAACTCAGGCCGGCTCAGATCATCAGCCTGGGCAACCTGATCTCACAGTTCACCATTGCCAAAGCACGGCCTGAACTGGCCATCGGGGCCGGCCACAAAGAAGCGCTGGCCGCCGCCCTGGAGCTTTCCGCGCCGCGTCTGGTCGAACTGCAGGAAAACCTGCTGTCGGCGTTCATTGAAGAGGCGAGGTTTCTCGAGATTGATATCGGTTCGCCCGAAGAACTACTTATTGAAGCTAACCGCATCATTTACAGGCATTATCTCTCTGTCGAAAACCTGCTTGATGAGAACCGGCGGATGCAGCAGGAAGTGGCCCGCGCCCAGATGGAGAAGGCCTCTCTGGAAACGCTCAAAACTATCACCGCCACCTTCAATCACTATATTAACAATGCCTCAGCGACGATTCTTGGGCGGGCTCAACTGATCGAGTTGAAGATTAAGAATGGCGAAGTCAGCGATCCCTCCGGTGAGACTGCGCATGCCATGTCTACAATCATCGACGGCGTTAGCACCATCTGTTCAGTCATCGCGGAACTGGAGGAGATGACCAAGTTCAAGACTACAGTGTATCACGATGATACCTATATCATTGATCTGGAAGACCGGCTGAAAAAGCAGTTGGACACACTGCAAGCGCCGTTATGCACGCCGTCTGCGAAAACCCCTCCATCTCCCTGAGCAGTCGAGAGGAGTTCACCTCAAGAACGACGATTCTCTGACGTCGTTCTCAGAATTCAGGTTGGTATACTCCAGACCCAGCCTGCAGGGCTTGTTGAAAAAGCTGCTTTTCTGGTCATTGCGAACGACCGAAGGGAGCGCGGCAAGCTCTTACGCCAAGTCTACCGCCCAATAGTATGCCCCACTGTGGGGACGGTCGGCAGAGTACGTTTCCCCGAGACATGCCAATGATCGATAGATCGTATGGGAGTGCCCTTATTATCTATGCTCCATGACCACGCTACACGGGCAGTTGGATTGTGGAACCTGTCAGGGCTCAGGCGGCCCCTGCGACTGCGAGTTCGTCAGTTGTTTCGCCAGGTGCGCCGACCCGATCTAATCGCTCTGTAACCATCCGGCTGAACCCGCGTCCATCATCGGTTAGGGCCGGTTTCTCAAGTAGCCCTTTCCTGTGGATTTGACAAACAAGCCCCGATCCACTATCTTCGCCGCCGCCGGACAAAACGCTGAAACGCTCGATATTACCGTAATTACCCGGCAGCAGGCCAAGCCCGCCGGGTGTTTTTTTGATGGAGAATTCTGAGACCGTGACGGATTTGAAACAGATAAGAAACTTCTCGATAATCGCCCACATCGACCACGGCAAGTCGACCCTGGCTGACCGCCTGCTGGTGGCTACCCACACCGTGTCCGACCGGCAGATGAAAGCCCAGGTTCTCGACACTATGGACCTCGAACGCGAACGCGGCATCACCATTAAAGCCCACGCCATCCGGCTAATGTATACATCCGGTAACGGCCAACAGTACCAGTTCAACTTGATCGATACTCCCGGCCACGTCGACTTCACTTACGAGGTCAGCCGTTCCCTGGCCGCCTGCGAAGGGGCTATTCTGGTGGTAGACGCATCGCAGGGGATTGAAGCTCAGACCCTTTCCAATCTCTACCTGGCCTTGGACAACGACCTCGAAATCCTGCCGGTGGTCAACAAGATCGATTTGCCCAACGCCGGAACCGAGCATGTCGTGGCCGAACTGGTCGAGCTATTAGGCTGCTACGAATCCGAGGTTATCCGATGCTCCGCCAAAGAGGGCATCGGCATCGATCTTCTGCTTGAGGCTATTGCTGCAAGAATCCCTTCTCCGGAGGGCGACCGGCAGGCGCCGCTGCAGGCGATGGTGTTCGACTCTGTGTTTGACAGCTACCGAGGAGCTATGCCGGTCGTTCGGATAATCAACGGCACTCTGTATAAGGGCGACCGCGTGAAGTTCTTCTCCACTGACAAGTCGTATGAGGTGGACGAACTCGGCTGTCTCAGACTGGCCACCGTGCCGCAGGAAACGCTCTCCGCCGGCGAGGTCGGATACTTGTTCGCATCTATCAAAGAAGTAGCCGACACCCGTATCGGCGACACCCTGACAACCGTTGTTCAACCGGCCAAAACAGCCTTGCCCGGATTTGTCGATGTGAAACCGATGGTTTTCTCGGGGCTGTACCCGGCCATCGCCGAGGATTTCACGCGGCTGAGGGAGGCGCTGGAGAAACTGAAACTGAACGATTCATCGCTCTCCTTCTCACCTGAATCCTCGGCCGCTCTCGGTTACGGGTTTCGCGTCGGGTTTCTGGGTCTATTGCACATGGAGATCGTCGCCGAACGTCTCGCCCGCGAGTACGGTCAAACCATTATCAACACCGTTCCCAATGTCGAGTATCATGTCCACAAAACCGATGGCGAGATGATTACTGTCGAGAACCCTGCTGATATGCCGCCGCTGGCCGCCATCGACTTTGTCGAAGAGCCGTACGTCCACGCCCAACTGATCACACCGGCCGAGTTTATCGGTCCTATTATGAGATTGTCGACCGAGCGTCGCGGCGAATACAAAACCACCGAGTATATCTCGACGGGTCGAGTGAATCTCTCCTACGCCTTCCCGCTGTCGGAGATCATCTTTGACTTCTACGACCGACTGAAATCAGCCACCCGCGGTTACGCCTCTCTTGACTACGAGCCGCCCTACTACCGCCGGTCCAATGTCGTTAAGCTCGACATCATGCTCAACGGCGAGTCAGTCGATGCCCTTTCGGTGATAATTCACCGTGACAAAGCTTACCGCTGGGGCAAGGAACTCAGTGAGAAGCTGCGCACGTTGATACCGCGCCAGATGTATGAGGTGATTATACAGGCTACTATCGGTGGCCGCATTATCAGTCGCGCCACCATCCGCCCGTTGCGCAAGAACGTCACAGCCAGGTGCTACGGTGGTGATGTCACCCGTAAGCGCAAACTTCTGGAACGTCAGAAAGAGGGTAAGAAGCGGATGAAACAGTTCGGCAGCGTCGAGATTCCGCAGGAAGCCTTCCTGGCCGCCCTCAAAATCGACCGGTGAGCGGCAAGCCGCTCTCTTGGCGCTACGCGCCCTTTGATTCGGTACCCCACTCGGAGCGTGAACGTCTGGTGGGTTTTTCCATCACGGCGGCCCTTGAGGAGGTAGGCTGCCCATTCAGTCAGGACCGACTCCGTGCAGGTGCTGTCAGGCGACTCGCCGGGTGGGAAACATCGTGTAAATCGTTCGTTCGCCGCCAAACAGGCACAAACCGCTATTGACATTATCGCTGCCAGCGACTACTATTACGTCGTTTGATTGCAGGTATAGTGCCTCAGAGTGGAGCCTGGATGCACGAATCGATATTGATGGCAGCAAACGCGCCCGAGCAACATCTGACTGTCGCGGCTGGGTACTTTCCCGAGTCTGCAACCAATTCCATTAATAGTCATTCCATAACCGCGCCTTTTCCCGAAACCGTCGTGGATTCCAAACTACAAGTTCCAATGAATGACATGACAGCCGCACACTGGTCGTACCGTCCAATAGCGAAGAGGGCTTGCGTGACAGCTAAGAAGGATCATGATGGCAAAACGCTCTGAGACCGGAGGACACTCGAGGCCGAGACCGCGTGGTTTGCCGACCATGCCGAAAGATGTGCGCGTAGCCCGGCCGGCTCGTCGTATCGATTGGCGACGGATCGGGTTCATCTCACTGGGGCTGGGTCTTTTCGGCGCTGTCTATGTATTCCCTGAGTTGCCGACCGCGATTGACCCCGAAGGGAAGGAGTTCGTGCTCAGCCGCGAGGGCCAGGCAGCCCTGGGGCTGTTT
>DAOVOW010000327.1 GCA_030629485.1 bacterium | reverse complement strand
GTTGTCTTTCTTGTTCCAGTAGAAATTATAATAGCCACTCGTGAGCGGGCGGTCAACCAGACGGCGGACAACATGGTTGAGGCTATCGAGTATGTTAATACGCACTCGGCACCGCCCACCGCGCTCAATCGGCAACCAGATACGTACCCGTTCGGCATCGACGGTGTCAAACGGCGGGGTTGTAATCTCGCCGAAGCTCTGCACTACAAGGCTGTCGGCGGGTGCTGAGGACACCGAACAAAGTAGAATGGCCATGATTGCAATCAGTCCGAGCAGCGATTTCACACACCTCTTCATACTGCAATATTATACTTCGGTGGCAGGCAGGCAATTTCAAAAAAAGCTAAGACCCGATGCTTGCAATAATCGAAACAAGCGGATTTTCTCAACTTTTGAGTTGACAAATGCTCAACAGTAGCTATTATTAATTGATATTCGTAAAGCCCTCCTAGGCCCTGCCTGTCCTCCCCGTGTGCTTGATCCTTAGCAGGCAGGGCTTCTCCTATTCATCTCAGACCGTGGCGCCCACGTACCTTGAGGCCGTAGGTTCCAGTACCGTCCGGGTTTTGCGCTTGCCAAAGTGGGTATTGGGGGCTATATTTAGTTCGTACATTTCCGACTAAACAGACAGGCGTGTCACACGTCTTGTCACCGTGCGTAGCAGGATTAAGTAGGCGCAGGAGGTTATCGTGACAAGGTTTATCACAGTATTGGTGTTGATGGTTTTTGTGGCCGGAATCGGTTTCTTGGCGGTTTCGGCTCATGACATGACATGGAATGGCGCCCAAGACCCTGGTGACGATGAGGTTCCTGGTGACTCCACTTTCCGGTTCAATGGCGGCGATGGGCTGGCATCTTTCGGCGTACATAGAACGGCACAACTGGAAGCCACCCACAACTGCAACGGCACGGCCGGACGCGGATACCATGGGGGCCTCGTTCCCGCCGATACCGGGGCTCCGGACTTCTCCTTTGTCTCCCCTCCGGGCAGCAACATAGAGTATCTTTTTGGACTGACCGTTTGGGTCGGCGGAGTGGTCGGCAACGACACCCTGGTATCGGTCGGCGCCGACGGCTGGTCGGCCGCTGCAGAGATGTTCCCGCCTGACTGGCCTCACCAGGGGTCCGTGGTTCAGTTCGATTATATCGCCGATCATTCGATCACTACTCAGTGCGTCGATACCTTCGTCGCCGGAGTCGACCCGGACTACTTCGGACGTCCCCACGTACCGTTGAATGTCGACATTGAGATGGCTAGTCTCTCCTGGGACCAAGCGGGTCTGGACGAGGTCATCATCTATGATCTCAGACTGCTGAATTCCGGCGCGGAAACGATCAACGACGGCTACGTTGGGATCTACGTCGACGGCGACGTCGGACTGGCGGACAACTCCGACCACTTCTTTGACGATCTTGCCGGCACCTCGCCAGATAACGGTATCGCCTATATTATTGACAACGACGGTGACTATTACAGCATGCCGAGTCCGGCGCCCAAGCTGTTTGCACTGAAGCTGCTTTATAGCTCCTTTGCGGTCGCCGACACCAATTTCAACTGGTGGGTGAGCAACGGAAACGCCGCGCTTGACTTCGGGCCCAGACTGCATGGGACACCGATGGATCCATTCAGAGATTTCTTGACCGGCGGCATCGGCACTCCGGAGGGCGACGTTAACAAGTACTACGTCCTGAGCCATTCCGAATGGGACTACGACCAGATCTACACCGCCTCGATCCCGCCGGATGATCCGGTTTGGCTGTATCCCCACCAGGGCCTGGCCGGGGATATTAGCAACGGTTTCGATACCAGGTTCCTGCTGTCACTGGGACCTATTAGTTTCGGCCCGGGCGAAGGCGTGCGTATCCTGTTTGCCACCTTCACGGCCGACTCCGTTCACACCGATCCTAATAACATCGCCAACCTGCCGGACAATCCTGACGCCTACCTAGCCGGCCTTAATTTCGGCAATGTTCTGGTCAATGTCGCGGTGGCCGATTCTCTGGCCGAGGTCGTACTGAGCACACCGTATCCCGTCGCCGGCCTGCACGTTTCGGACAGAACTGACTCGACGGTCACCGTACGCTGGCAACGACCCTGGTTTGAGAGCCTCGACGGATTCTATGTATATCTTAGCGAAGTACCGCCGGAAGAGCTGCCGTACCCAGGCATCCCGGCCCCCTGGCTGCGACCCGATGAACTGGTGCTGGAGGCGGAAGTCGGAACCATGCAGAGCGAATACACTTTTGAGAATCTGGAGCCGCGCAAGATCTACTTCGTCAATGTCGCCAAGCGCTTCGGCGATTCCGCCGGCGACCCTGGGAAACCGATCTTCATCCAACTCGGCGCAGCAGCGCTGGCTTGCCCCGGAATCCCATCCGAGTACATTTTCCTGCTGCAGAGCGAACCGGCAACGATTGAGTGGTCGCCGCCTCCCGGCGTTGCGGTCGATCATTACCGGTTGTACCGCGGAGATTCCGCCTGGGCCGCGATCAAGTACCACCCGTTCTACGATGAGGGCCGGATGACCGACTTCATAACGCCGGTCGACAGTTTCTACATCACCGACGAGGGTATAACGTATTACTACTATGCCATGGAGCCGTGGGTCGAACTTGACGCCTCGGACACAAGCTTCGTTGATCCAGCGCCGATCGACGACGGCATGTACTTCGTCAGTGCCGTCGACACCTTTGGAATCGAAACCGACTTCTCAGACAACGTGCAGCTTCACTTTGTCGAGCCAAGGACGAAAGATATCCTGGTCATCATCGGCCAACACTATGTAACCTCGGGCGTCACTATCCCCAGTCTGGTGGCCTTTTATGACTCGTTGTTGTTCGGCTATGATTACGACTTCTACTTCCAGGGAGACAGCATCCACTACAATCACTGCCCCGACGGAGACCTGCTCTGTTTTGACTGGCATGATTTCATGCGCTACGAGATGCTGCTGATTGACGACGGGTTCAGGCGCTCTACTCTCGAACCTCAATACGAGCATCAAGTAAAAGGCTTCACGCGTTACTTGCTTTCCGGCGGCCGGTTGGCGGTCTTCGGACCTCTTAGCAAAATGTTAGAGATGAATTCGTTCCAGTCTCCGGGAATCTACCCGGCCGAACACTGGTTCGTCCATCGCTTCTTCGGCATTGACTCGATGGCCTTCATGGGGATCGGTTACTGCGCCGGGTCTATCAGTTGCCATCAGTATACAGGATTCCTGTGGGCGGAAAGCATCGATGGGTCGATGCCCGACGTCGCCTATAACCCCGACGCCCCGTTCACGAACCTAGTGCATGTGGCCTGGCCGTGCGGGCAGTGTGCGCCCGACGTGGCATCTTTCAAGGTGAACGCCGCGGCCGAAGTAACACACACAGCCCATACCCTCTTCCCAACCACGTCGCTCTTGGAGGCAGAACCGATTGGGCTGAAAACCGAGGTGGAAGGCACGGAAACCTGGCTGTTCGGATTCCACCTCTGGTACATGCAGCCCGGACCGGCTCGC
>DAOVOW010000415.1 GCA_030629485.1 bacterium | reverse complement strand
GATCGCGAACTGTAGCTCATAGGAACCATTTGCGACCGGACTGCCTCCGGCTCCTGTCAGTCGCCCCTGGTAATTGATCACCATCGGTGCGGCCAGGACCTGAGATATCATCGATATCAATATCACAATCGGTCCCGCCAGAGCGGCTCGACGCGTAGTGGTGGCAAGTAGCATTCTCATCCTCACTTGAATGGTACGAAACGGCATGAAAATCCCATCTTCTGCAATATCGTCAAATGCCGGCATTTTTGCAATGGCTTTAGCTCCGTTCGTAGCGGATCCATCTGACGCCTGTGAAAAGTACGAGGCAGCCCCGTGGGTCGTGTCGCAAATCTCTTGCGGCCCGGGGCCAATGCTATGAACCCGTTTGCAGGAAAGTGATCAATACTTGAACAGTTGTGACGTTGAAGTGCTCAGGTGTGTTGGGCAATTCGTTGCGGGGCAACATGGTAGCTTGACGGCCCGGAATTTGCTTGCTTTCTCACCGGAAGAGTGTGTTTAGGTCGTAATAGTAATTGAGGTCCCGACATGATAAAAGCTACCATTGGATTGATAATAGCCGCCGTAGTTTTGACGGCATCACCTTTGGGTGCTTTTCCAACCGTTCATTTATCTGAGGATATCCAGCAGGATTGGACGTTTTCATTGGACGGGCATGAGTACATGTACGCTTCAATCGTCGACTTCGCCTATTCGGACCCTGATGGTTTGAACGACACTCCCACCAATGACGGTGACCAGTCTGTACCGGGCCGGATCGACTGGGGCCATACGACGCCCGCAACGCTGCCGATTCCATCCGATGAGGTTCTGCGGGCACGACTGTACATCACGGGCGCCTGGATCGGTAGTGACGGCAGCGAGATCACTATTGAAGGGCTTCTGGGCTGGAACCCGGAGACACAGAGCTTTGACGGCAACTCAATCAAGTGGCTCAGTGAGGTGAATCCTGATGTCAATTGGATTGATGGCGCCGTCAACGTGAATCTTGACGCCGGCGATGGTTTTCTGCGGGTAGACCAGGCGGTGTTTATGATGGACTATGAGGATGATGTCTCGTCCATTCCGGAACCGGCCACGTTAGCTTTGGTGGCGCTGGGTCTGATCGGTATCGCACTTCTGCGCCGTAGACGGTCGATCAAATCGACCACCTGATCGTTCTAACGACGATCGTCAAGAGTTTGGGACCGGCAGTGATGCCGGTCTTTTTTTGTCTGCTCATAGTGGAGTGTGAAGCCGTTTTTCGCAAAAAGAGCAATGGCTGAACGGCTTTTGTGCAAGAGGCATCAGGATATTCTCATAAGTCGCTGTCCCATAGTACCTCCGGTTCCGGTAAGACATTTGCTTACATATCCATCAGGACAAACAATAGGACAGGCAGCTTGAATATGAATATCAACATTCGAAAAATCACGATGACGCTGAGCTTGGTCTTTGCCTTGGTGTTGATCTCTACTTCAGTGTCGGCGCTCCCCAGTGCTTACCTCGGCGGCGGCGATGACGTCGAGAGTTGGAATAACTGGCCCACCGGCGGCGGCAACATGGACTATACATCCGGCCAGGCGTTCACCGATTATTACACGATCGCTCCGATGACCGATGATCAGCCCGACGGATCGGTTTCAGCCGTTCCGGAACCGGCCACTATCGCGCTTCTGACTTTGGGATTAGTGGGACTTGGCCTCCTCCGGCGTCGGCAGGCTTAGCCTGTTTCACAGCCTTTGCTTTCGATCCATCTCAATGAAAATTCAAAACCGGCGTCAAGCCGGTTTTTTTGTGGGGGGACCCGACGACGTCATTCCCGCGCAAGGAATCCAGCCGGGAACAAGGGGGGCTCATACAAAAGCGGAGAAGGCCGAACCCTCTCCGCTCTGTGTGTCAGTCTCATCCAATTGCAGTGAGCAACACTACGGACATGCCGGTGGCTCAGGCCCCTGGTTGAACATGTAATCAACCAAATACACCAGGTCCGCGATGCTCAAGGCCTCGTCCCCGAATGGCGCCTCCAACTCCGCTTCACTCCAGCATGGTGGCACCGGGCCTTCATTGAACATGTAGTCGACCATGTACACCAGATCGGCAATGGTGATTTCATCAGCAGGATCGTAGTCGATGTTGCCACGGATAGGTGGAATGCAGCAATCATCACAGGCGTCACCAATACCGTCTTGGTCAGAATCCTCCTGGCCGGGATTATAGTCGTCAGGACAGTTGTCGCAGATATCTCCAACCGTGTCGCCATCGCCATCGGCTTGGTCTTCGTTGTCGTCTGACGGGCAGTTATCGCAGGCATTACCGAGAGAATCCCCATCATTATTCGCCTGGTCTTCGTTGTCCACAAGATCGCAGTTGTCGCAGGCATCACCATGGCTGTCGGAGTCCGAGTTGGCCTGATCCTCATTTGGCTCATTCGGGCAGTTATCGAGAGCATCCCTGATACCATCACCGTCGGTGTCATCATCGACCCATACCGAGATTTCCAAGGTGTCCGGGCTGGTGATGGAATTGCTTGTAATAATAAGTCGGCCGGTCAGGTTGATGGGATCTCCCGGAGTATCGACCAGTCCGGCAGTATTGAGAGTGACCAAACCCTCAGGAGAGGTTTGGGAGCCGGGGACAATAGACCCCGAAGCGAGTTCTTCGGATACCGTCAGCCATCCTGTCGGTCCAGTGTCCTCTTCAATAGTCGTCACGAAGTTGAGATCGACGTTGCCGAGGCTGAT
>DAOVOW010000289.1 GCA_030629485.1 bacterium | reverse complement strand
TACCATGGCCAGGTGCACGTCGGATCAGGCCCGCCAGTGAACATGTAATCCACCAGGTGAACGAGATCGCCTATGTCAAAACCCGGTGAGCCGTCGATATCCGCGGCAGATGCTACTGGTGGCTCAGGACCGTCAATGAACATGTAGTCGACGAGGTAGGTAAGGTCGGCGATGTCGATGCTAGTTCCGCTATCATCGATGTCTCCACAGATCGGAATGACCGCGATTCCTGCCTGAACGGTATCGCTCGTACCGGCGTTATCCTCCACCGCGAGAGTAACCGTGTAGCTGCCGTACTCCTGGTATTGGTGTACTACGTTCTCTCCGTCAGCACTGTCACCATCACCGAAGTCCCAATGCCAACTGACTATCGATCCATCTATGTCATACGAACTGCTGTTGAACAGGATGGTATCATGCCGCGTCGGATTGTCCGGACCAAAGCTGAACTCGGCTACCGGGGGGAGGTTACCGGCGCATTCGGCTGTCCCGAGATATGGGACGAAGTTCTGGCCGGTGACGGTAACATACATGTCGCCCAGGCTCGTCGGGGTTATCTCGAAACTCACATCCCCGAAAAAGTCGGTGTAGTCGGTTTCGTAGATTTCGTCCCCTTTCCACAGGCAAACAAAAGCGAAGTTCACCGGACCTCCCGTCGCCTTCTCGATATGGATATCAAACGTCGAGGTGGCCACCGGGAATGTCTCCGGGTGTGTCACGACCATGGTCTTGATCGTGTCCGTCCAGATCGGCATTTCCGGTTCCCCCAGTAGATTGAGCGTCCACTGGGCGTAACGATAATATTCATCGCTGTGAGGACAATTGGCTTTGGACCAGGCCAGTGCCTCACCCAGGTGGTACTGTTGATAAACGAATATCGCTCGCCACCAATACATGTCAAGCAGCCCCGAGAGACCCGCGGCATTACCGACATAAAACCAACCGCTTCTCGTATTGCCGGTGAAAGAGACTCCGGCCTGAAGTTCGTTATAGATAACAAAGTACTCCGAAATGGCGTCACTGTGATCCATTTCGTTGGCGTGGCAGCCCAGGGAAAACATGTTGCACATCTTGCCGTTGTTGGTCAGAGCGTTGACGTGCGAGATATACATGTACGAACTATGGTTCCTGTCGCCGGTGCCCATGGCATTGTAGTTACTGTGATCACTGTGGTTGACCAGGTTCTGGCCGGCATTGAGGGCGTTGATGAAATCGGTGCGGTGGTTGGTTGGATCGCTGTCATAAACCTTGGTGACGTTGATCTGAGCAGGGATGTACGTGTTATCGATAGCCGACTTCATGGCCTCGCTGGCCGTCAGAGTGTACCAGGGCGGTTCCGTAACGAGTGTGAGATCCATACCCAGCAGGCAGGCGTTCAGGGCGTAGTCATCCATAGGCGGGTCCATCTCATACTTGAGCAGTTTGTCGATGAATAGGCCTATCTGCGTGGAACCTTCAGCCGTGACTCGGCCGACGAACACCTCATAAACCCAGTCATTGTCGTAGTCGCCGTAATACTGATCGCTGGGGATGTTGTCACCGATATAGCTGCGGTACTCGAAAGGTACGGTGCCATGCTCGCCACCGATGAGGACGTAGTTGGTGCCCCAGTTGTCGTGGGCGTCAATAACAAAAGCGCGTATCTTGTCCTGGTTGTCCGAGCCGGAGTAATTGGCGTAAATATAGCTGGTGGTGACTATTGTGTCACGAACCCCTTTTTTGGTGTGCCATTCAGCCAGCGGTTCCCACGATGGGGCATTGCCGTCGGACGTGATAATGACATGAGCGAACGGCCCGGCTGACGGAAGGGCCGGCAGGCGACCAGCGAATGGCGAAACGGCGAGAGAAACCGACTGCTTGTTAGCCACCATATTCTTTACTGTCTGCTCGTAAGTAAGACGTCCTCTCTCGGAAATGGTGAGGGGGAGGTAGTCGCCACAGATGTAGCCGTCGGTGCCTTCGATCACAAAGGTGATGGACGTGTATAGCTGCAGTTTCCTGAGCATTGGGGAATAGACCAGAGGGCAGACTTTGATAACAGCTATACCCTGACCGGCCAGGTCGACCTGCGAGACCAGTTCCACCGACTTGAGCGGGTAAGGCGTGTCTGAACTGTAGATGTCGGGATTGGGCTCAATCAACTCCAGGTCATCAATTGACTGACCCACCTTCAGAGGGGGTTGGGCGGGGAGGATGTCATACCGGCCATCGACCTCTTCGATAGTGGAAGTAACAATACTGATCGTCTGGGCAGCCATACCGGCCGGTAGCGCGATCCTGATCTCCCGCGCGGGCAGCATCGGTTCGCCGAGTTGCGAAAGGTAGTTCCCCTCGCCGAGCCTGACTGCATCATACCCCAACACTTTGTCGAAGGTCAACTCATGCTGCGAAAACTCAACGGTGTGCCGCACCTGTATCCCGGTGTCGGCCAGAGCATTTGCCACCAGGAGACCACTGAAGGCTGCATATATCACGAAAAAAGCGATCACAGAGACCGCCCTCAATCCGAATGCTGCATGTTTTTCAGAATAGGATCTGTTCATCGTTTTGTAATACCTCTCATATCGTTGACAGTACTCAGTTGTCACAAGTATCGGTTTGCACACCAACTCAAGGGTGTGCCGCGTGTGTACCGTTCCATTGCAAGGTAGCAGTTTTTTGTGATTTGTCAATTTAATAAGCGCGGCTGCTATTCGCCTTTCGGTCGATCGGTGAAGTGTACTAAGGGGATGTCAATGGAGGATAATCGCTTGAAAAACATCTCCCTTTACGTTAACTTCCCGCCCAATATAGAGCTGTCTCGGCAGGGACCGACCATAGGGTCGTGAAAAATAGAGAAGTTATGAGCGAAAAGCAGGACATAAGCGAAAACTATGTAAGAACGAAAACCCTGGTTGGTTACATTCCACGCAAGGCTGCCACTGCCGAGGTCTATGCAGGCCTCGGGTTCAAGTGCGGCCTGGAGATACATCAACAACTGATGACCGACAAGAAGCTGTTCTGCCGTTGTCCGGCCGGCGTCTACCATGACAAGGAGGATTTCGATGCGGAGGTCATCCGACACATGCGTCCCACTCTGTCTGAGTTGGGCGAATACGACGGCACCGCCCTGATGGAGTTCAAGACCAAAAAGAACATCGTCTATCGCCTCAAGAACGAAACTGCCTGTACTTACGAGATAGATGATACGCCACCTTTTCCGATTGATCGCCAGGCTCTTGATATCGCCATCCAGATAGCTCTCATGCTCAAGACAAATATCGTCGGTGAACTCCATATTACCCGCAAGCAATACCTCGACGGCAGTATCCCAACCGGTTTTCAAAGAACCGCGATTGTCGGTATCGAAGGAGAGATCCCTCTGGCCGGCAAGACAGTGCGTATTATCCAATTGAGCATAGAAGAGGACTCCTGTCGTGAGGTCTCTGATATCGGTCACTGGCGTATCTATGCGACTGACCGGCTCGGTATGCCTCTTATCGAAATGGTGACCTACCCCGACATGACGACACCCAGTGAGGCCGCCGAGGCGGGGCAGTATCTTCGCTTCCTCGCGAGAAGTTCCGGGTTGGTGCGCACTGGTATCGGTGCGGCGCGAGAGGATGTCAACGTCAGCATTACCGGCGGCACTAGAGTTGAGATCAAGGGCGTGGCGCACATTGTCTGGATACCGGAACTGACGCACAACGAGGCGTTCCGGCAGAAAGCGCTGCTTCAGATCGCATCGAGGTTACAGAAGTCAGGTTCTGGTGACGGCTGGAAGCCGGCCGTACAGGCTTTTCCGGCTCGGTTGCTGGGCGGTTTCTATTCGGCCATGTCGGCATTCTCGAACGACGGTCATCGCCTCGTAGCGGTCAACCTTCCCAAATTCGCGGGGAGTCTGTCGTTTTTCACTCAACCGGGGAAAGTGTTTGCCGATGAGATCAGCGGTCGGTTGAAGGTCGTGG
>DAOVOW010000193.1 GCA_030629485.1 bacterium | reverse complement strand
GTGTTCAGATGGAAGATGAACTGGCCAGCATGGCCGCTATCGTCGGCGCATCCTGGACCGGTGCTCGCACTATGACGGCCACCAGCGGCCCTGGCTTTTCGCTCATGCAAGAGAACATCGGTTACGCCGTAATGACCGAAACGCCGTGCGTGATTGTCAATGTCCAACGCTCGGGTCCTTCCACCGGCCAGGCTACCAAACCGGCGCAGGGGGATATCATGCAGGCGCGCTGGGGCACCCACGGCGACCACAATATCATCGCCCTGTCCCCCAACTCCGCGCAGGAATGTTTCGATCTCATGTCAACTTGCTTCGACCTTGCCGATACCTATCGCACGCCGGTTATCATGCTAACGGATGGGGAAATCGGCCATATCAGGGAAAGCGTCACGATGCCGGAGGTCTCGTCGCTCCGCCATGCCTCCAGAAAGCCGGCCCAACCGGGCGCGGAGATATTCGGCGGGCCGGAACTGGTGCCGGGGATGATTCACTATGGTGAAGGGCAGAATATCCACGTGACCGGATCGACCCATAAGCCCAACGGCATGAGGGATGTAACCACGCCCGAGGTGCACGATACGCTCATTCGCAGACTCTATCGCAAGATCGACGAGAACCGCGAGGCCATCGTGCGCGTCAAGACAGATATAGATCCCAGCGGCAAGGCGCGTGTTGGTGTGATATCTTTCGGCGCTACGTCGCGACCGGCGTTGGGAGCCGTCCGGCAGGCGCGGGATAGCGGCAAGCAGATCGATTTCATGAGACTCATCACTATCTGGCCGTTTGCACGCAAGCAGGTGGTTGAGTTCGCGGAGCATCTGGATATCATATTGGTGCCCGAGATGAACCTCGGTCAACTCTCAAGGGAGATCGAGCGGTTCGTTAGTTGCAAGGTGCTTCCGGTGTCAAAAATCGGCGGTGTGCCGCACACGGTGGATGAAATCACCCATAGTATCGTGGAGGTGTCCTGATGAGCGAACCCAGGCATCCACTGATGGACTACGTGCGCGAGGAGATCATGCCCCATCGCTTCTGTGTGGGTTGCGGCTGTGGCACTGTCCTCAACGTATTCGTTAACGCCGTTGACGAACTCAAGCTGGACCCGACTAAGATGGTTTGTGTCTCCGGCATCGGTTGTTCGGCGTGGATTCCATCACCTTACTTCAAAGCGGATACGTTGCACACTACCCACGGTCGGCCGATTGCTTTTGCTACCGGGGTCAAAATCATGCGTCCCGATTTGAAGGTGATCGTGATTGCCGGAGATGGTGATGTTGCCGGGATCGGCGGCAATCATCTGATCCACGCCGCCCGCCGCAATATCGATTTGACTGTCTTCCTGGTCAACAACATGATCTACGGCATGACTGGCGGCCAGACCGCCCCGACAACACCGACCGGCGTTAAGACGACGACCAGCCCGCACCGGAATATCGAACCGCCATTCCAGATCGCCGAACTGGTGAGAGCCGCCGGCGCGAGTTTTGTCTCGCGGTGGACGACCTACCATGTGTTTCAACTCAAGAAGGCGATGCAGCAGGCGATTGACAAGACAGGCTTCAGTTTCATTGAGATCGTGTCGCAGTGCCCCGATAACTACGGTCGACGGATCGGGTTGAAGTCCGGCGTCGAGATGCTCAAGAGGTTCAAGGAGCAGGCGGTGCGGATCAAGAAAGCTCAGGAGATGTCGGAAGAGGAACTTGAGGGCAGAATCATTGTCGGCAAACTGTGCGACCGTGACCGACCGGAGTTCACCTCCGAACTGCGCAAGATCACCAATGAACAGGTGGAATTGATCAAGAAGGAGGTGGTGGGTTGATTATCCGTTTCGCCGGATTCGGCGGCCAGGGGATTGTGAAGGCCAGTCTTATCATGGGTCAGTCGGCAGTGTTCCACGGCAAGAATGCGATTCAGAACCAATCCTACGGCAGCGAGTCGCGCGGTGGTGAGTGCCGTGGCGATGTGATTATTTCCGACGACGACATCTACGAACTGGAGCCGGTGCACAACGATGTCCTGGTAGCCATGACCCAGCCGGCCTATGACAAATTCGTCCCTCTGCTGAGGCCGGGTGGTACGCTGATATATGACAAGGATCTGGTGATTATCGATGACAAGCTTCATCCCGAGGGTATACATAAGTACGGTATCGATGCCACCGACATAGCGCACAAACAGTTCGGTCGCAAGATCGTCGCCAACATGGTGCTCCTGGGGTACATGAACGCGCTTCTGAAAATCGTGCCGGTGTCGGCCCTGGAAAAGGCTATCGCCGAGAACGTCCCCGAGGGAACCGACCAGCTCAACCTCGACGCCATGCGCAAAGGGATCGAGTTGGCGGCGGGGGAAGTGGCGGCGAAGACTGGCGATGCGGGGTGAGGTGGAATAACACTTGATGTTGGGCGTGTACAGACCGTATCTTAGGCGGTAATATGTTAGCATAGGCGCAAAGTAGATCGGCACGGAAGCTGTGGCCAATCGATTCAAAGATCTTAAGTGGTGGCAGAAGCTAGGCGTTCTCGGGGCCATAGCCTCAATCCTTGGCTGCCTAGTGATCTTCCGTGAATACCTCTGGTTGGCTCTAAAGTGGGCTTGGGCAGGAATTGGCAGCGTATGGAGCCACCTCACCGATGACAGCGCGATACCTTTCTGGTTGCTTTACGCTCTGTTGCTATTGATCCTTATCCTCGCACGGAAGGTGGCGGTAAGCTGGCTGGGAGGGTTGCGTCTGCCTAGCGGTGTGCTAACGCCACAACATTACTACAAGGACGTCTTCTACGGGATTGTCTGGAGATGGCGATACCCGTCTAAACATTACCTACGACCCGAGGAGTTTGTTCCTTTCTGCCCTATCTGCGATCTTGAACTGCAGAGAACGCAATTCGAGTCGCATGTCATTCCGGTCCACTTGTACTGTGACAACTGCCGTAAGCTGTTCACTATTGAGTCGGAGAGTGTCTCTGGAATCTTGGACTACATGGTTCGCGAAATACCGAGAAGAATCAGAAGCGGCGAGTGGAAGGAACGTTTCTCAAGCGGGGCCGCTGAGTAACACCGAATTAAGGAGGATAGGCAGATGGATGCTTCGTTGCTTTCAAACACTGGTTCAGTGGACCTAACTACGGTGCTGAAGGTCATCACTGTACACCTTTTAGCATGGACAATATTCGGCTGGCTCGCGACCTATTTCCCGATTAGACCCGTTTTGAAGTGGAGCGCCAAGAAGTTTTTGTGTGAAGAAGTGCACATTACGGGTGGCTCTATGGTGGGCATTCTGGAAAGGATACTCTATATGATCACCATTAGTAGCGGAGTTTATGGGTTTGTTGCTGTTTGGCTAATATTCAAGGGGGCCGTAAAGTGGAAGTCCAGCGGCGAGAATGCCAATGCAAGACAGAGCTTCAATCAGTACAGTATAGGAACGGCCGTTTCTCTAATCGTCTCGATTGTTGGAGCAGCTGCAATCAAACTCGCCCTTCAAATCTGGTGTTGATGGTGCCGGGTGCGCCGCTGCTTTTGGTGAAATCGCATGGACGAAACCACATCGGTTATCCTTGTGCCCGCTGAGTCTTCAGACTCAGCGGCGACCGTGGCCGAGTCTGAAGACTCGACCACCACAACGAAACGTCTCTCGCGGCGCACGAGGATGTACGCTACGCACATGATATGGAAAGGCAACCTTTGAAACTAATCGACCTCTTCGAGAAGAAACCCAAGCGCCGGGTGCCCCACAGCTTGCTGTGGGATCAGAATGTCGAAACCACAGGGGTTTCGACCTACCGGAAATAGATAACGATACATGCCACTCTCCAAGAAACAACTTAGCGCCCTACTCGATCAGGAGCAGTATCCGCTGTCGGCGAAGTATGACCCGGACTGGGTGATCGACAACGAGATGGGACCGAACGTCCTCTGGCTGACCGAAGAATTGTGCCGGCACATGAAACTCGAACCGGGCATGCGCGTGCTGGACATGGGCTGCGGCAGAGCTATGAGTTCGATCTTCTTGGCCAAGGAGTTCGGTGTGCAGGTGTGGGCCAACGATCTCTGGATCAGCGCCACCGACAACTACAAGCGCATCTGCGAAGCCGGAGTGGAAGATCGCGTCTTTCCAATCCATGCCGAAGCGCGTGCGCTGCCGTATGCCGATAAGTTCTTCGACGCCATCGTCAGCCTCGACAGCTTTCATTACTATGGCACCGATGTCCACTACCTGGAGTTCTACCTGCTCAAGCTGCTCAAACCGGGCGGTCAGATAGGGATCGTTTCGCCCGCCTCACCGGAGCGGTTGCCTCATCCTCTGCCGTCGTACCTGGGGGATGAGTGGTATTTCATGAACACCGTGGAATGGTGGCGCGATCAATGGACGCGGAATCCGTTTATCGAATTGATACATGCGGAACTCTTTCCGAGAGGCTGGGAATTGTGGATTAAATGGCAAGAGTTTCTTGAAGCCAGCGACCGCCGCAATCGTCCCGACGAAGTGACCGAGCTTGAACAGCTCCGCGCCGACAGCGGCAAGCATCTGGGGTTTGTGACGATGGTTGGGCGCAGGACGAAGTCCAAGGAGCCGCAGCGATAGGCATCATGAAGACGCTCCGACAGTGGCGAGGGGCTATCACCAGCTTGTCACTCCTGCTCGGATGGGCGATTCCGATTGCGGTCGCTGCCGATGAAGCCGCCGACTCGTCGGCGCCGTTCACCTGCCGCCCCTGGGAGGCGGCGCAAGGGATGTTCTACTCTGATCCATACTGGCGCGGCGGCGACTGTGCCTCCACGGTGGACCTCGGTGACGGTCGTGTGCTGTGGTTGTTTGCCGATAGTTATGTCGGTGTGAAACCACCGTATTGTCGGGATTACTGCTGTGTCAAAATGATCCGAAACAGTATGGGGATTCAGCACGGCTACGATCTCTCGACCGCTGACTTCACTGTCCACTGGCGCGGGACCAGAGACG
>DAOVOW010000393.1 GCA_030629485.1 bacterium | reverse complement strand
GGTGGACCTCGGTGACGGTCGTGTGCTGTGGTTGTTTGCCGACAGTTATGTCGGTGTGAAGCCACCGTATCGTCGGGATTACTGCTGTGTCAAAATGATCCGCAATTGCATGGGCATTCAGCACGGCTACGATCTCTCGACCGCTGACTTCACTGTCCACTGGCGCGGGACCAGAGACGAGCCGAGACCGTTTTTCCCGAATGAGGACACCAGTTGGTATTGGCCGGGCAACGCCGTACGGATCGACAGCGTCCTGGTGGTGTTCCTTATGCGCGTATGCCACAGTGATAGCGGACTTAGTTTCAAAACCTGTGGGCATGCTGCCTTCCTTATCAGTGATCTTGAAGATGATCCAGGCAATTGGACGGTGTCATGGCTTCAGCTTCCGGACAATCCGTTCGGAATCATGCTGGGGGCGGCTACCATAGTCGAACCGCCGTATCTGTATGCTTTCAGTGTCAAAGAGCCGGGTCATCATTCTGTGTATCTTGCTCGCTGGCACATAGACAGTGTGCTGGTGGCGTCTACGGAAACGGTTGAATGGTGGACCGGCGACAGCTCGGCGTGGGTACCTCAAGCAAGAATGACAACCGCACCCACAATGCTCTTTCTCGATGGCGCCACAGAGTTCTCCGTCGTTTATGATGCGCCGATGGATCAATACCTGTCGATTCAGACGGTCGGTTTTGGCGCCTCCGATGTCATGATGCGCACCTCGCCGTCTCTAACCGGCCCCTGGTCGGCGTTGCAGTTGGTTTACGAGCCTCCTGAGAAGAGCAAGCCGAATGTGATGATGTATGCGGCCAAGGCTCATCCCGAAATGGCTGGTGCGGACCTTATCATCACGTATAACACGAATGCGCCTATAGAGATCATCATTCAGGACACAACTATTTATTATCCGAGACTAGTGAGGTTCGACTGGAATGATTGATCTGTTACAACATAGCCAGGTGGTTCTGGTAACTCGAGTGTATGCTGGACGGCGCGCGAAGCGCGAAGAACAGGCTTGCCTGTTTGTCCCTCCTGAGTCTTCAGCCTCAGCGGGGACCGTGGCCGAGTCTGAAGACTCGACCACCACGACTGTTTTAGGCGGCGCAGGAGGACGCACGCCGCGCACATCATATTGAGAAAGGCAACCCTTGAAACTGATCGACCTTTTCGAGAAGAGACCCAAGCGCCGCAAGTATTGGGACGGCAAGTACAAAATACCGTGGGATGAGCCGGGGTTCTCCAAACGGATGCTCCGCGAACATCTCACCCAGGACCACAACCGCGCCAGTCGACGGCTTGAGATTATCGACCAGCACGTGGAATGGATTCACAGCGAAGTCCTTGGCTCAAAGCCCTCGCGCATTCTCGACCTCGGGTGCGGACCCGGATTTTACACGCGCAAGCTGGCCGCGCTGGGGCACAAATGTGTGGGGGTAGATTTCGGACCGGCGTCGATCGACTACGCCGTACGTTATGCGCCAAGAGATGGTTCCTGCACCTACACCCTCGGCGACATCCGCACCGAGGAGTATGGCGACGGTTTCGATCTGATTATGATGATATTCGGCGAGTTCAACGCCTTCTCAAAAAACGAAGCCGAGACGATTGTGACCAAGGCTCATGCCTCGTTACGCCCAGGCGGACAACTTTTGGTCGAGGCGCACACATTCGAGACGGTGAGACGTATCGGGATGACGCCCGGCTCGTGGTACCGGGCTAGCGCCGGCCTTTTTTCCGACAAGCCGCATATCTGTTTGATCGAAA
Organism: bacterium; assembly: GCA_030629485.1. Classification (GTDB taxonomy): domain Bacteria; phylum Zixibacteria; class MSB-5A5; order GN15; family FEB-12; genus JAJRTA01. The sequence continues at coordinate 1,170 of DAOVOW010000393.1, read as the reverse complement.
ACGTCTGGGATGAGAAGGCCAGGGTCGCGGCCAGTGAGTTTGTCGTAATCGATGCGACTACATCCGAGGTCGAACGTTACCGCAATACGCTGCAGGCGTACACGTCTGACGAGTACGCGTCGATGCTGAAATCCGCCGGCTTCTCTCAGGTTGAACTGGCGCCGGTTTGGGGCAAAGACGAACTCGGCCCCAACGACGAGTTCGTTATGCTTCGCGCCAACAGGGATTAGTCTTCGTTGGGGGCATTGCCCTATGCCTCCATCCCTACCGTAGCCGCTTCAGCTTGGCAATGAGTTCTGAGGCCTCGCCCTTTGAGAGCCCCTGCTCGGCAGGGTGGCTTGGACGTTCGTCCGGGTCTCTGTGTCGAAACCCGCCCTTCGGCTGCGCTCAGGGCGGTCCTTCGGACTAGGGGTTTCGACCAACAAGAACTGTGTGGGCGTCCTTCGACTCCGTTCATGCTTCGACTACGCTCAGCATGACATGAGGTGCGCGCGTAGCGCCAGAAACCCATTTATGGGTCCCCTCTTGAGACGGGATTCAGGGGTGTGTTTTTTTGATCGGGGCAGCCTCAGGACATCTGCCGCCCAGAAAAGCACATCCCCGTGCAATTCACGTCGGGCCGCTTGGAATCAATCCGGTGCGGTGTTATTATAGGTCGACCTTAGCACTTGAATCGGAGGAGACCATGACGAATCCCGTGATAGACTGTCTGATGAATCACCGGTCGGTAAGAAGATACAGTTCGAAACCGATCGAACCGGACAAGTTAGAGACTATTCTCACCGCCGGTACCCGCGCGGCGACAGCGGGGAACTTGCAGTTCTACACGTTTGTTGTTGTCGACGACGATGAGAAGAAAAAGGAACTCGACCGCGCCTGGAAACCACAGGCTGTTTTCATATCCAAAGCGCCCGTAGTCATAATCGCGCTGGTCGATCAGTACCGCGTGCGACGATGGCTTGAGTTGCACAGCGACCACGATATCCACAACAATCGTCCGATTAACTTCTTTCTCGGTATTTCGGACGCCCTGATCGCTTTGCAAAATATGGTCATCGCCGCCGAGAGTTTCGGGATGGGCACCTGCTATATCGGGAGCATCCTCGAGATGAACGTCGCCGAAATTCTTGGTGTGCCGAAACACGTCTTCCCGGCCGGGTTGGTTTGTAT
>DAOVOW010000387.1 GCA_030629485.1 bacterium | reverse complement strand
GCCTCGGCGGCCTCGATACCGCGACGGCCCCACTTGATCTGCTCTTCAGGTGACTCTGCCACAATCGCGATCATATGCGCGGCATCAACAGCCCGACCCCACAAGGCGTTGGCATCGCAGAACTCAAACATCTGATCGAAGGTCGCTCTCGCCTGCTTGAGGTCATCAGCCTTCCACTCAAACCGACCTTTGACGCCCAAGTAGCGCGACCAGCCCATAGGGTCACTCTCGGAGGCCCGTTCGGCGGCGCGGCCCAGCCAGGTCTCACCTTCTTCACGGTTACCCAGAATGAGATTCATTCGCGCCACCTGCGAAAGCGCCTCGACCTCCACGGAGCGATTGAACTCCTTATGCGCTGTCTGGACGACCTCCGTGTATTTCTCTAAGGCGGCTTTGTAATCCCGCGACTGAAAAACATCGTCCGCCTGCGACAGAAGCGAATCGGCCGTCTGCTCGTTATCTGACACCCTGACTCCTTTGTGCTTCACCTCGACCCCGGCAGCCGTCAACGGCAACAGGATCATCAACAATATGACCATTATCGGTCTCATGGACTTGTCTCCATACTTCGTCAAGGTCGTGACGTAAGTCGCTGTATGCAAGTATACAAAATCAACAGGCGGCGGTCACGGCAAAACTGCATATAAGAGAAAACCGGCGAGCGTCTGCTGCCTTTCAGCCGTTGCACGGGGCAGTTTGTCTTGTGCCCGCTGAATCTTCAGATTCAGCGGGGGATGCAGTCTATGGTATTTGCGGCCGAATCTGAAGATTCGTCCGCCACAATACGGGACGACTTCGGACGCCCTTAATTGTTAAATTGGATTGACCGGTCGGACCGCGGAGCCTATATTCCGGCACGTAAAGCGGCAGCGGATGCCGGTGGAGAACTGAAGAAACGGATGTTAACCGTAAGCACATCGGGGGACCGAAACTAATGCGAGCATTGATCACCGGAATCACCGGACAAGACGGCTCATACCTGGCGGAATTCCTGCTGGAAAAGGGCTACGAAGTAATCGGCATGGTCCGTCGGTCCTCGACAGAATCGGCGGAACGAATTGACCATATCAAGGATAAACTCACCTTTGCCCAGGCCGATCTGTTGGACCAGCTATCGATGTTGAGGATGATCGAAGAGCACCACCCCGACGAAGTCTACAATCTCGCGGCTCAGTCGTTCGTGCCGACCAGTTGGGCCCAGCCGGTCTTGACCGGGGAGTTTGACGCCCTTGGGGTTACCAAGATGCTTGAGGCGATCCGCCAGGTCGACACGAAGATCAAGTTCTACCAGGCATCGTCGTCGGAGATGTTTGGCCGGGTGCAGGAGGTGCCGCAAACTGAGACGACACCGTTCTACCCGCGCTCGCCCTACGGTGTAGCCAAGGTGTACGGCCACTGGATCACGGTCAACTATCGCGAGAGCTATGGCATCCATGCCTGCTCGGGAATTCTGTTCAACCATGAATCGCCGCGGCGCGGATTGGAGTTTGTCACCCGCAAGATCACCGATGGCGCGGTCCGAATCAAGTTGGGACTGGCTGACAAGCTGGCCCTGGGGAATCTCGACGCCAAGCGTGACTGGGGATATGCCGGTGACTACGTGCGGGCCATGTGGCTGATGACACAACACGATCCGGCCGTGGATCTGATCATCGCCAGCGGCGAGACCCATTCTGTCAGGGATTTCGTCCAGGCGGCCTTCGCCCACCTCGATCTGGACTACAAGCAGTACGTCGTCACCGATCCGCGTTTTGTGCGTCCGGCCGAGGTCGACCTGCTGCTGGGCAATCCGGAGAAAGCTAAGAAGGATATCGATTGGGAGACGACAGTTGGTTTTGACCAGTTGGTAAAGATGATGGTCGATGCTGACATGAAACGGTTGACCCCACAATGATCTGCCTTTGTCCAGGGATGGGACATTGAACAAACCGATCAAGTCTGTGTTTGTGACCGGCATCGCCGGGTTTGCCGGGTCGTGGCTGGCCGAGGAACTGCTTGAGGCCGGTTACCGCGTCTTCGGCGCCGTGCATCCGAAAGAACCAACCACTCACCTTGCGACGATCAAGTCCGACCTGGAGTTGGTGAAGCTGGATATCTGCAAGGGGGAGAGGGTGGCGCAGGCTCTAAAATCGATCAAGCCATCCTACATTTGCCACCTGGCCGCGCTGGCTTCAGTCTGGCGTTCCTATAAGGCAATGCAGCAAACCTTCCGGGTCAATTTCGAAGGAACCATGAATCTGTTGGAAGCGGCACACTTGCTGGACGGAATCCGAAAGTTTCTTTTTGTAAGCTCGGCTGATTGCTACGGCGTGTTCAGCCCGAAGAACAAAACATTGACCGAGGACCAGCCACTCAATCCGATTTCGCCGTATGCTCTGTCAAAGGCGGTTGCCGAGCAGGCTTGTCGCTACTACCAGAGTCGCCATCGCCTGCCGGTAACGGTGGCTCGCTCTTTTCCGCATACCGGTCCCCGCCAGTCGGTCGATTTCGTCGTGCCCTCATTCGCCCGCCAGATTGCAGATATAGAGGCGACGCGCAAAAAGCCGATCATCAGAGTCGGCAACCTTTCAGCCCGGCGCGATTTCTCCGATGTTCGCGACATTGTTCGGGGATATCGCCTCATGCTGCAGCAGGGAAAGCCGGGGCAGGTCTATCATCTCAGTTCAGGGAGGACGGTTAGTATCGAATCGGTGCTCCACCGGCTGCTTGCTTTGTCGTCGAAGAAGATAAGGGTGTTGGTGGATAAGACGCGCTTTCGCCTGGCCGATATCCCGATCCAGCGAGGCGATAACCGGCGGGCGGTTCAAGAGTTAGGATATGAAAGTCGATATAGTGTAAATACGACCTTTCGGGACACATTGGAATACTGGAGACAACAAGTCCACGCTTAAATTCGTGGTCGAGGTCAGGAGTACAAAAGAAATGGCCGTCAAGAAAAGCAAACAGCCCCCAAGATTAACCGAACTGATTGACAAGAT
>DAOVOW010000254.1 GCA_030629485.1 bacterium | reverse complement strand
GGCTGCCATAGATTGCCAACTGTTGTTTTGCACAGTGATGAGGTTTGCTGCGTCTCTAAACTGGCGCGGTGTGATCTGGATGCGTTTTCCCAGAGAGCCCACTTGCAGACTTCGAATGCAATCAGCGATGGCCGATAGCCGGTTATCGATTGGACTGTAACAACCTGAAGAGAAGCATTTTGATCCCTCGCCGGTACAAAGCTGACTGTATGTTAAGTCCAACATCTCTGCTAATCCTCTCACTTATTTGTTTGATACCCATTGGTGTCTATTCCCAGGCGGAACCTGATACGCTTGACAGCGTTCTGTCAGACTCTATCGCAAGCAGCATGGAACTGGACCTGACTCCAGCCCCGGCTACCAATGTGTCGGTGGCCGACACGGACAACGATGCCGGTGGGTCGATCACTATTTCATGGGATGCCTCATCGGATGATTATGAAGGTGGCAAGGTTCGTCTCTATCGCATCTTTCGGGCTGAGGCCGTCAACGGACAGCCGGGGAAGTTCACTGAGGTAGGTGATTCTCCAGCCGGTAAAGCCGACTATTCCACTGATGATGGAAACACCTCTGATGATGCATCTTATTTCTATAAGGTCGCTGCCGTCAGGGTAGTCTATGATGAGGCAGGCGAGGGGTCCGAATTCACATCGGAATCGGATATGGCCGGACCGATCACATCAACGCCACAGTGGTTTCATAAGCAGCGCATAAATACTCTGGTCGGCATGTGCCTGTTGTCGTTCTTTATCATCTACTATATTGCTCAGGCCAAAGCCGGCAAGAAGCTGTTTATCCGCAAGATAGCGGGAATGGAAGCGGTCGATGAGGCGGTCGGGCGCGCCACCGAGATGGGCAAGAAAATTTTCTACATCTCCGGCATCGGCGACATGGACAACATGATGACGATTGCCGCCATGACCATACTCGGAAGAGTGGCGGAGTTGTCGGCGCAGTACGAGACGTATCTTGATGTGCCGGTTTGTCGTTCGATGGTGATGGTGACGGCGCGTGAGGTGCTCAAAGAGGCCCACTCCAAAGTGGGGCGGCCTGATGCTTACAAAGACGACATGGTGCACTACCTGACCGATGATCAATTTGGTTACGCAGCCGGTGTCGATGGGCTTTTCGTACGTGAGAAACCGGCCACGATCTTTTTCATGGGACAGTTTTATGCCGAGTCGCTGATTCTGGCTGAGACCGGAAACTCGATCGGCGCCATTCAGATTGCAGGCACGGCGATGCCCTCGCAGTTGCCGTTCTTTGTAGCGGCGTGTGACTACACCCTGATAGGTGAGGAGTTGTTTGCGGCGTCGGCTTATCTATCCAGGGAGCCGAAATTGCTTGGGTCGCTCAAAGGACAGGATATCGGCAAAGGAGTCGTACTGGCTGCTATATTGTTGGGAGTCCTGCTTGAGACATTCGGTGTTTGGGAACTCTCCAACCTGTTTTCGGTGATAGACTGATATGCGAAGAGAAATACCTCTGCTCATCACGGCCATAGTCGGCATCGGATTCGTCATCCAGTACTTCATTCCGCACTGGCCGTTCAGCAAGATGAGCGACTGGTTCTCCGACTGGTTCTCGATTGTGGGAGCCTGCGCCATCATCCTCGGCGCCCTCAACCTGATGAAAGTGTCCGTAGAAAAGACCTATCGGCGCAAGGAGGACTGGGGCTATGCGGCGGTTATCATTGCGAGTTTTCTGTTGATGACTATTATCGGTATAGCTGAGGGGCGTGGTTTCCGCAATCCCGGCACGTCGTTCGACTGGCTTTACAACTATGTTTACATCCCGTTGTCGGCGACGATGTTCGCGATTCTGGCCTTTTTTGTGGCGTCGGCTTCGTATCGCGCTTTTCGGGCTCGCAATTTCGAGGCTACACTACTGTTGATAGCAGCCTTCTTTGTAATGATCGGTCGCGTACCGGTGGGACATACTCTGTCGTCGTTCATGCCGGTCGGGTGGCAGTTGTCGGATCTGGCCTCGTGGGTGATGAATTACCCGCAAACAGCCGGACAACGCGCCATTATGATCGGGATCGGGTTGGGGATTGTTTCCACATCGTTGCGAATCATCCTCGGGCTTGAGCGGGCGCATATCGGAGGCGGCAAATGAGTACCCGATCTAAAGAACTCATCGTCCTGGGTGCGATCACCCTGTTTGCCCTGATCTTCTACCTCGGCAAAGTGTGGGGTCGGGGGACGTTTGAGTTTCCGACCTGGCTGTCTGCTGTAGTGATTGCTTTCATTGGCTTGTCCCTGTTATGGGTACTGATTCTCACCCTGAAGGGGCAGTTGATTGAACGGCGCGTGGTTTTTATCTATGTAGCTTTTGCGGTGGCGCTGCCGCTTTTCATGTCGTTTTCACAGAAAATTACGATCTCACCTGAAGTCTATCAGCTTCATGAAGCCCTGATGGAATTGCCGGCCGGATCCAAAGTTCTGATTTCGTTCGATTACGATCCACCTTCGGCGCCGGAGTTGCAACCGATGGCGGAGTCGATCATCCGGGTGTGTTTCGAGAACGATCTGAAAATTATCGTTATGGGCCTGTGGCCCCAGGGACCGCAGCAAGCCAACCTGGCGCTGGAGAAAGTGTTTGAAGACTCGACTATCCGGGCCAAGAATCTCCAGTACGGAAGGGACTACGTCAATCTGGGATTTCAAACCGGCAATGAGTTTGTGATCCAGCGCATGGGCAGTTCCTTTGAATCGATGTTCTCAAGCGACTATGAAGGCACACCATACAAAGAGATACCGTTGGTCAGAAACGTGCGGAATTTCTCCAACGTCGATTTCTCGGTTAATCTGTCGGCCGGTTTTCCCGGCACGGTTGAATGGGTGCAAATAGCCGTCGATCGGTATGGCCTCCTCATGGGCGCCGGTAACACGGCGGTGCAGGCGCCGGTGATGTATGCTTATCTCAACGCCGGGCAGTTGGAGGGGTTGTTGGGCGGCATGAGTGGTGCGGCCGAGTTTGAGGCGGTCGCCGAGTATCGTGCAAAAGGCACTAAGTTCATGCTGTCACAGTCGTTTGCCCATGTGGTCGTGATTGCTTTTATCATTATCGGCAACGTGGCCTTCTTCAGAAGTGGTCGCAAGTCAAAGTTGAAAGGGAATTAGGAGCCGGCACTTATGGAGCATTTCGCACTCTGGCTTTCAGCTTTCCTGACTCTCGGGATTCTCTCCTTTCTTTATAAGGACAATCCCTGGTACAAGCTGAGCGAGGCGATCTTTGTCGGTATCTCGGCCGGATTCTGGTTTGTGACGTTGTTCTGGGACAATCTTGTCGGCAAGTTCTGGGATGGCTGGCAGGATGAGCCTATGCTCTTTGTCGGCGCTTCGCTCGGTTTCCTGATGCTGTTGAGGTTAGTACCGAGGATCGGATGGATCTCGCGCTGGCCGCTTGCCTTTATCGTCGGCGCTACCAGTGGTCTTTGGCTGATGAATTACCTGGCTTCGAACATCATGGTCCAGGTCCGGGCGACGATTCTGCCGCTGTTTTCGACCAGCTACGCAAGTGGCTATGATGCCGGGTGGGGTGCGATTATCAGCAGTCTGGTAATCGTCGTGGGAACCTTCACGGGGCTGGTGTATTTCTTCTTCTCCAAAGAACACAAAGGTGCATTTGGGGGAGCCGCTCGTGTCGGCATCTTCTTCATTATGATCACCTTTGGTGCTTCGTTCGGTTACACGGTGATGAGTCGTATGTCGCTGTTGATCGGACGGATGGATTTCCTTCTGGGCGACTGGCTGGGGATGATAGGATAGTGTCGTTACCACAGGCAGCGACATCCCCGCGTTTATCCGTATATCTGTTTCTATCAATTATAGTTCTGGTTCTGGCTACTTGCTCGTCATCCTTCGGTCAGGGTGATACCCTGTTGGACACGACAGTGGTCGATGACACCGTATTGATCGTAGCGGCACCGGTGACAACGCTCCTGGTGGAGGATGGCAGGTACGATGACGGTGACTCACTGATGCTGTTCTGGGTGCCGTCGATTGACGATCAACTTATCGATAGCAAGGTCACCGGCTACCGCGTATACCGTTCGGTCAATGGAGGTGTCCCGGAGCCAATAGTCGATCTGCTACCGGGGGTGAGTAACTACACGGACAAGAATGTCGAGTTGGACAGTTCTTACGTGTACTATGTCGCCACCCTCACCGAGAGCGGCGAGTACCCGTCGATTCACACTGAGCCGATATCACCACAGCGGGAGTGGATTAATTTCAGGCGGGGTTATCTGTTTATCATCATGATTATTATCTCCGC
>DAOVOW010000381.1 GCA_030629485.1 bacterium | reverse complement strand
TCCGATGACGGTCAGTACATCCTGGTCACGGTGGCCAACGGTGATGGGGGTGAGTACGCGCACTACCTGCTCGATTCGCAAGGTGCGTGGACGCAGATAACTCAGCACGATGATCTGATACCCACGATTCGCTTCGGACCGGATAACTCGTTGTATTTGTTGTCGCACAAGGGAACACCGAAGGGAAGTATCCTGCACCTGCCGGAGGGAGAAACAGAGTTGTCCAAAGCGAAAACGCTTATTGAAGAGAGCGAGGTCTCAATCCAGAGATTCCTGCCCACCGAGCGTTACCTGGTGCTCGTTGATTTGGACGGAGGTCCCAATCGCCTGCGCGTTCACTATTACGGTGGCTATCAGGAACAGATCGATATCGGACCGATCACTTCCATCAGCGGACTGCTGTACGCGGGGGGTGATACCTTCCTGATGCGAAGGTCCGGCTACACCGAACCACCCGCATGGTACATCGTCAGGCCGGGAGACGCACCGGTGTGGTCCAGAACCAGCCTTTACAAGACCTCGCCGGCAGACTTTTCTGACGTCGAAGTCGTCCGTGAGTTCGCAACCTCGAAGGACGGCACGAAAGTCCCGCTGAACATTATCCGGCTCAAAGGGACCAGGCTCGACGGGAACAACCCTACGATTCTAAATGGCTACGGCGGCTATGGGATCAGCCTTTCGCCGCGTTTCGACGCCACGCTGCGCTTGTGGCTGGATCAGGGAGGTATCTATGTAGTCGCCAACCTGCGCGGCGGCGGTGAGTACGGCGAAGAGTGGCACCTGGCCGGCAACCTGACCAACAAGCAAAACGTCTTCGACGATTTCGCCGCTTGCGCCGAGTATCTTATCAGCAGTGGTTATACCAATTCATCGAAGCTCGTCATCAAAGGGGGGAGCAACGGTGGACTACTAATGGGGGCTGCCTTTACGCAACACCCGGAACTGTTCAGGGCGGTGGTATCGTCGGTTGGGATCTACGACATGCTGCGTGTCGAGCTCGATCCCAACGGCGTCTTCAACGTGACCGAGTTCGGTACCGTCAAGAACCCTGATCACTTCAGAGCCTTGTATGCCTACTCTCCCTATCACAACGTGAAGGAGGGCGCGGTGTATCCGTCGATTCTCTTTCTCACCGGCGATCACGATGGTCGCGTCAACCCGGCGCAGTCGCGCAAAATGACGGCCCGGTTACAGGCAGCGACCGGATCCGGAAATCCGATCATGCTGAGGACTAGTTCCAAAACCGGCCACGGCGGGGGTACGGCACTTAGTGAGAAGATTGAACTCCAGACCGATATCTATGCCTTCATTCTCGATCAACTCGGTTTGAAGTTCAAGCATGATCGTTAGCAGGCAAATCCTGCGGTAGGCGCTGTCGGTCGACCGCGCATCTTCAGATGGCTGCTCAGAAGGCAACCGTCACGTCAACACATTTTTTCCTGTGAACGGCTCCTTGACCGGGTAACTCTGCCGATACATCAACAAAAGAGCAGAATACGATTCCGGGTTCATGCGACAACCCGCACACATTGGCCCGGGGCGACCAGGGAGTAACGAAACAATGGAACAGCGAACCCTACCGAGAAAGCAGTTAATCTTCTACCCCGCGGTTTACAAGAAGGGCAGCAAGAAAATTCTGGGGCGTGTGGTCGACATCACCACCGAAGGGATGCGAATACTCAGCGAGACGCCCATGGCCACCGGCACCAGCCACAAGCTGCGTATGAGATTGCCCCGCTACTTGCCTGAGACTGAGAAGGTCACCTTCACCGCCGATGCTGTCTGGAGCGGTAGCGATGTCAACCCGGATTACCAATGCACCGGCCTTCGTATCACCGATATTTCCGAGCGCGATGTCCGACGTATCGAGTACCTGATCGGTCGTTCGTCGTTTCAGAATTGACTGCGGCGACATCCGTCCAGCGCCATGCACTGACGGGTTGTTGAAAAAGTGATATTTCGGTCCTTGCGAGGCCATGAATGGCTCCTTCCGCTACGCAGCAATCTCCAATTGTTATGGAGCAACTACTTAGAGATTGCCACGCCACGCACGGCGCGTGGCGTGGCAATTGTAGATGTCAAGTAATTCGGGGACAGTTTTGATTGAGATCAGCAGGCGTTCTGCCATCCAGAGCTTGGTGAGGTCGTTCGTGGTTGTAGTAGTACAGGTACTGTAATAATTCATCGTTGAGATGCTCGGATGAATCGAAGGTGGTTTCGTATAGCAGATCGTCTTCAATAGTACGCCAGAAACGTTCGACCTTGCCGTTGGTCTGAGGCCGATAGGGACGTGTGTAGCGATGTTTGATACCCAGCTCTATGAGCATTCGTTCAAAGAGATGTTCAGCCTTCTTTTTTGAGGTTTTGGTCCCCATCTCAGGACCGTTGTCGGTCAGAACCTCTTTGAAGCGGATAATGTAACGGTCACTGATGATATTCAGACCTCACAAGGTAGCAAACATCACCATCAGATCCTTCCGGTGGATCCTGAATTCGTAGCCTGACCGGTACTTGTAGAACCCCATCTGAGCATTGATGTGTTGAATCGGTTTATTGGCCGCCCGCATGGCGGTGACCAGCCGACCGAACTCAGGAAATTCCTGTCTCAGTTTGTGATACATAGAGGCCTTGAGCCATTTGGCCAACCCCCTGCCTCGGTACTCCTCGGCGACTCCGGTCATCAGTTGATCGATCGATTCCAGGTTGTTAGGGCTTACAGATGCCTCCGTAAAAGCCACCAACTTGTCGCCCGAGTTAAAGAGGGCGATACAATACAGGGGCAGATTGTTCTTCTCCCGCCATCTCCCAGCTCGTCGCAATTCGGCCTCATCTACATGCCAACTGAAGTTATCCTCACGTTCTCGTGGCATGGCCAGCAGGCACTTTTTGAGAAAAACACTCAGTTGCTCCACGTATTGCTCAGGATAGTTGAGAAAGAACTCATGCTTCAAGGTCTTGTTCTCTCGAAGTATGTTTGATCGCCACTGGTCGAGGACCTCAGAGTTCGCTGACTTCTCGTCCAAAAT
>DAOVOW010000009.1 GCA_030629485.1 bacterium | reverse complement strand
GAGTATCTTCGAATCTTGAACGAAGGAACCGAGCAGCCGTAGTTCTGCACGGGTTCGACTCCCGTTGGGGTCACCAAATTTGATTTTTCAGCGTTCTTTCTCCCTAAGACGTTGAAAAGTATAGAAGTTTCGGCGATTTCAAAAGAGCCGCCGAAATACGTTATTCCACCCGGAAATATGAAGCTTTGGAACCTCTGCCGGTTGTCAAGGCTTGCGGTTGCCCACAGCTTGTGTGACCGTTTCAACAGATCACAACAGCTTCGCACACAAGGCTCGATGCTCTCCAGAGATACCTGTAGTTCGCTCAAATCTGCCTGTAGAACGCCGATCTTGTCGCGAATGGTATCCGAAATCCAAATAGTCATCCTCGCTCAGAGTGCCCTTGAGAAGCAAATCCCGAGCCTTGCGCCCTCGTTCTTCAAGTCTACGAATGTGAGAGCGGATACGGCGCTCCTGACCTGTCCCCCATATATCGGTCCAGTTTGAATGTTAGTATATCGGGCTGGATCGAGGAAGGAGGCATTGATGAGCAGGAATCGTTCTTCAACAGAGAGCATCGTGCGGAAGCTCCGTGAGGCCGAGGTTTTGCTTTCCCGTGGCCAGGTCAATAGACTGTTCGGGCGGGCAGGCGCGGGGAGACCTTGAGCGGTAGGTGCTTGTCTAATGGGGAAATCCGGTTATATTGTGTGTGCAGCAACTATCCAGCGGCAGTCCCGTGTCGCACGGATGGATGGCCGGTATTCAGTCGGCATCTAACCATGGAGGAGACATGATTAAAAAGAGTTGTTTCTTTTCGAGGGTCATATTATGGGTGGCACTGAGTCTGATCACCGCGATGACGGCGACGGCATACGATTCCTCGCTCCCACCCATTGAACAGACATACACATTCTCGCCTCCGCGAGTGGAGTCTGTCAAAATCGACGGTGAGTTGTTTGACCGAGCGGAGATTGACGGCTGTCCCGTTTCAGGATTAGTAGGTCAGCCGGCCCTGCCGACGAAGAGGGCAAGAATCTTACTTCCTTATGGTCACAAGCTGTCAAGTGTCGAAGTAGTCGCGGGAGAACGGTTGCTGGTTGGGACCGGCCTGCGACTACCCCCTATCGAGCAGCCGTTTGCCTTATCCACGCCGCCGGACCGAATCCCACCGCTGGCCTTCGATGAAGCAGCTTATGCCCGCAGTGAGATCATGCCGCTGACTAAGTTCCGGATTCGATCCACCCAGTCTTTTCACGGGTATCGGGTGGTTGTCATCGATCTCATTCCGGTAGAGTACATTCCGGCCGACGGTGCTCTCTTCTACCATCCCGAGATGAAGATCATCATCCGGACAGAGGTATCGACGCCGACTACGACAGTGCGTGGTCTGGCCATCGACGCTGAGGCTGTGTCCCTGCGTGTCGACAACGACGCCCTGCTTGGCAGTTACCCGCCGGCGGGACCACCCTCGCCCAGTGCTTACGATCTCCTGATCATCTCACCAACCGAGTTGGCCGCAGCCTACCAGCCCTTAAAGGATTATCACGACGCTCACGGCGTCCCGACCGAAATCCACACTCTGGGTCAGATCGGCGGCAACGATCCGCACACTGTTCGCGATTACATCCGCAGCGAGTATCTGTCTAACGATATCAGTCTGGTCCTTATCGGTGGAGATGATGATCTCATTCCCGCCCTCGACGTGTACGTCCAGGTATTGCTGAGTTCCGGAAGCCTTACCGCATACGACATGCCCGGCGATTTCTATTTCGCTTGTTTGGACGGCACCTTCAATTACGACGGCGACGGTTATTGGGGGGAACCGAATGACGGCGAGGGGGGCGGTGAAATCGATCTGCTGCCGGAAGTGGGTGTCGGCCGGATCTCCGCTGCCAGTGTCGAGGAAGTCACGAACATGGTGACAAAGACCATCGCTTATCTTGAGAGCGAGGCAGCGTATTTGTCTAAGGTCGTGCTGGCCGGGGAACAGTTGAACTTCGGTGGTTTGGGTGAATACGGCGGTTACGCCATGGAGGAGATGGATGGTGGTTCCGACGCCCACGGTTTCACAACCTTCGGATTTCCGTCTGACCAGTATGATCTCGACAAGCTTTATGATCTGACGTTCCTCCCCTACAACTACTGGCCGCCCAGCGAGATCATAAACCGCATCAACTCCGGAGTGCACATAGTGGACCATCTGGGCCACAGTTTCATCGGCTACGCCATGCGCACCGACACCACCATGCTCAAGAACCAACTCACCAATACCGAGTATTGCTTTTTGTATGCTGAAGGATGCACGGCGGGCAAATTCGACCACAACGACTGTTGGGCCGAGTATGTTACCGTGAAACTGGCCGCCGGTGGTTTCGGATGTATCGCCAACTCTCGCGCCGGATTAGGGTCGCGCACCACTAAACATCCGGTTCATGTGATCAATCGTGAATTCTGGGATGCGGTTTACAGCGCCGACGAGGGGTTTCCACAGTTGGGTATGGCCATGCTTGACGCGCGGTTTGACTTGGCCGCCCGAATTGACGACCCCGGCATGCGATGGACATACTATGAAACCAACCTCTTCGCCGATCCGGCTGTTCGAATCAAGCCGGTCCGCAGCCTTGCCATCATGTTTCCCAACGGCACCCCCGAGGCAGTAGAGCCCATGGAACCGACCCCGTTCGATGTAACGGTTACCGGCATAGGTGAGGGCGAACCGGTACCCGGCAGCGGTCTTCTCCATTGTTGCGTGGATGGTACTGATACGGTGGATATACCAATGGTCTGGCTGAAGAGTGAGTTGTATCAAGCGACCTTGCTCTCGATTGAATGTGGCCAGCAGATAGAGTACTATGTAAGTGTCGAGGAATCACAATCAGGCCGTCGCTACGCCCCCGACCCGACAGAACCCCTAAAAGCTATTGCTGTGACCGAAGAGATAACGGTCTTTCAGGATGACTTCGAGAGCGACGCCGGGTGGACAGTCTCGGGCGGACTTTGGTCGCGAGGGGTACCGTTGGGATTAGGGGGGAATGAGCAACAGTACCCCGTACCCGATCCAACCGAAGGCTGCCTCGGTCCCACGGTGATGGGTTACAATCTCGCGGGTGACTACGAGAACAACCTGCCTCAACATCACGTCACTTCACCTGCCATCGACTGCTCCGGCATGTACGATATCCGACTCCGATTCTGCCGCTGGTTGGGTGTGGAACAACCGGTATATGATCAGGCCAGGGTCTCGGTCAGTACTGACGGTTCCAACTGGACAACACTGTGGCAGAACCCCGCCGTTATCGCCGATCTTCAATGGAATGAGATCGAGTACGACATTTCTCAGTACGTGGACGACGAACCTGAGGTCTATCTGCGTTGGACGATGGGTCCAACTGATGGTGGACTGGTCTATTGCGGTTGGAATCTGGACAATGTGCGGGTAGTCGCGCTGTACTGCCAGGGCTGGGTCTGCGCCGACGTCGATGGCGACGGCCTTGGTCCCGACATTGCCGATCTGGTCTACCTGGTCGACTATATGTTCAACGGAGGTCCAGAGCCTCCGGTGTTGGACGCAACCAACGTCGATGGACTCGGCGAGATCGACATAGCTGATTTGGTATACCTGGTCGACTACATGTTCAACAGCGGTCCGGAACCTACTTGTCCGTAGATTCATCTATGTTCGTAGGCGGCCACGCGCTGCGCGTGGTTAGCGGTGACATGATCGTGGGCTCATCACCAGGTCTCATGAGAATAGGTCACCCGGCACCTACAGGTTCGCCATACTTTGTGAAAAAAGTCACTTGACAGCCGATCTTAATACTATTATCATTTTACTAAGGTTTTGACTGGGAACGGTCAATTTTTTTGTAAGGTGGAGATAGTGCGATGAAGCTTTCAACACGCGCTCGATACGGTTTGCGGATGATGGTGGAATTGGCCCGCGCCCTGAAAAAGGAGAAGCTGGTGCGGCTGCGTCAAATTGCGAAGATCACAGGATTGTCGGAGAACTACATGGCGCAGTTGGCTATGTCGTTGAGGAACGATGGTCTGCTCCTCGGCGTGTCCGGCAAGAAAGGCGGTTATCGCCTGGCGCGAGAACCGCGCGAGATTTCGGTGAAGGACATTGTTCAGGCGGTTCAGGGACCGATCGCTTTGACCGACTGCACGATTCACCCCGAGTTATGTCTCAACGCTCCCTTTTGTGAAGCGCGCATGGTTTGGGTTCTGGCCAACTACCGGTTGTTGGAGGTATTCGAGAGCCTCACGCTGGAGGACATGATCGACAAAGACTTTATTATGAATACACGTAAGAAAAATCCAGATATGAAGCTGCTGAATCCGGACAAGGTCATGGCTACCGATTCGTTCATCATAAGTTGTCCGGCCAGCACAGATTAGTAACAATCAGGAAAAGGCAGATGGTAGCGATTCAATATCTAACGATTATATCAGTAGTGGTGGCGTTTGCGGCGATGATCATCAAGGCGCTGCGATACGCCATGGCTCCGCAGTCGATGCGGTGGGAGCTATATCCGGTCCCGCATGAGAAGGGCAAGGCCGAATACGGGGGTTCTTATCTTGAAGAGCTCGATTGGTGGACCAAGCCACGCCAAAAGGACCTGTTCAACGAGTTGAAAGAGATGGCGGCGGAGGTTATTCTACTCAAGGGTGTCTTTCATTACAACAAACGAGCCTGGTGTTCGTCCTGGCCATTTCATTTCGGACTTTACCTCTGCATCGGTTGGCTGGTGCTTTTGCTGCTGGGCGCCATCGCGGAGTCGACGGGTGTTAGGGTTGCCGCGTACGGGGGGGCGGTCTGGCAGATACTGTACTACCTCACTGCCGGCTTTGGCTATGCGGGATTGGTCTTGAGCGGTGGGGGCGCGCTGGGTCTGCTGATTTGGCGTAGTTCGGACGCCGCGATGCGTAAATTCAGTTCACCGATCGATTATTTCAATCTTGTCTTTTTTGTGGTGGTAGCGGCAGTGACGTTGGCGGCCCACCTGACCGCGGACCCAGGCCACGCCGCCATGCGGAGCTATGTACATGCGATGATTACACTTGTGCCGGTGAGGGAGGTGGGAACGTTGCTGATGCTGGAGATCATTCTGATCTCCCTGTTGATTATGTGGATACCGCTGACGCGAATGTCACATTTTGTGGCCAAGTACTTCCTTTATCATTCCGTGCGCTGGGAGGATGAACCCAACAAGCGGGGCAGCAAACTGGATCAGGTATTGCAGGCACAGCTGGCACGCAAGATTGGGTGGGGCGCACCGCATATCGATTCAGAGAAAACCTGGGGTGAAGCGGTAACGGAGAACACCAAGCATGAGTAACCCGGATATCAAAGTCAAAGACATCAGCCGGAAAACCGGCCAGTTATTTACACTCGAGACCAAAGATCTGCCGAAGCTTCCCTATCCCTATGAGGACTGGGAAGAACCCCCGATAGAAGAGCTTTCCGAGGAGAAGCGGGCTAAGTACGAGACGAATCTTGACGGTATCATGAATGTGCAAGTGCCGGTCCCGAAAACCGACGAGGAGAAAGAGCAACTTGTTGCCAGATTTCTGATCGGGTTACGCAAACTATTGTCGAAAGACAGCAACTGGACGTTTCTCAGGCCGTTGATGCTATCGCTGGACAACTGTGTCAAGTGCAACACCTGTAGCGAAGCCTGTCCGATCTTTGAAGCCAGCGGCCGTGCCGAGATCTATCGCCCACTGTTTCGCTCGGATATCCTCAGGCGCCTCGTCAACAAGTACATTCGACCCGGCGGCAAGCTGACAGCCAAGTTCACCGGGGCCGATATCGATCTCAACTGGGAGACTGTATCGCGGCTGGCCCAATTAGCCTATCGCTGCACGCTGTGCCGTCGCTGCGCCCAGACTTGCCCTATGGGTTGTGACAACGGGCTTTTGTCACGGGAGATTCGCAAACTGTTCAGCCAGGAGATGGGTATCGCACCATCGGAGTTGCACAAGGATGGGACTATCAAGCAGTTGACGACTGGTTCCTCCACTGGTATCACACCGTTAGCTTTGGCCGATCTGATGGAGTTTACGGAAGAGGACGGTGAGGAGCGCACGGGGATGTCGTGCAAGATACCGTTTGACAAGTCCGGCGCCGATATCCTGTTGATCCACAATGCCGGTGAGTTCCTGTCCTGGCCGGAGAACATTCAGGCCTTCGCCATTATTTTCGAAGCGGCCGGGTTGAGTTGGACGCTCTCGAGCGATTTCGTCGGTTATGACTCGGTCAACTATGGATTGTTTTATGACGATACTCAGTACGCCCGGGTGACGCTGAAACATGCCGAGACAGCTAGGAAGCTCGGTGTCAAGAAGGTTGTCCTGGGAGAGTGCGGTCATGCTCACAAAGCGGCCATGGCGATCGGTGATCGCATCTGGTTAGGCGAATCCAACGTCCCGCGCGAGTCCTGCATGGCCACCCTGGAGGACATTGTACTGAACGGGAAAATCAAAGTCGATCCGGAGCGTAACTATTTCCCGGTGACCCTTCACGATCCCTGCAACATGACGCGTTCGATGGGCATCGTCGAGCCGCAGCGGCGGGTGCTGCGCAAGATTTGCCCGCAGTTTCGTGAGATGACCCCGCACGGTGTTCACAATTATTGCTGCGGCGGTGGGAGCGGGTTTGCTATTATGCAGTCGAACAATTTCCCGAGTTGGCGGTCGATGGTTTCCGGACGCAAGAAGATGGCGCAGATTCTGAATGCGTTCACGCGAGAAGAACTTGATCCCAAGGTGAACAAGTACGTCTGCGCACCCTGCTCGAACTGCAAGGGACAAATTCGGGATTTGTTGAATTACTATGACGCTTGGGAGCGCTGCCATATTCAGTACAGCGGGTTGGTGGAGTTGATCGCCAACTGCATGACCGATGCCAAAGAGGGGTTCATCGAGTGGGATGAGTTCCACTAGCAGGCTGTTGAAAAAGTGATATTTCGGTCATTGCGAGGCCGCCTGCGCCGACCGCTTAACTCAAGATTGAGGCGGATGATAGTGATCATTTGCTTGTGCAGGCGCGGCGGCGGCTGTAGAATACTGAGGCAGTCGACCATCCTGCGATTCTGACAATCCGAACATAATTGCATTTTCCCTAAATCCGACTGACATGATCTGACAGTGGTGTGTGCTATCATAAGGCAGGGCTAGCGGGCTTGTGGGGCTCCCGCAGGCATTGGGGGGTGTCCTGCGGAGCAACAAACGCAAGGAGGTCGCCCTCCGGCGGCCTCCTTGCGAATGAACTGATACCGAAACGTCGCGCGACGATTGGTCAGGCGACACAGATCAGGAGAATGTCAGCATGTTAGCCAAGGTAATTTCATCCGCCACGTTGGGGGTCGATGCGTACACCGTTGAGGTCGAGGCCGACATTCAGCAACAGTTGCCGGCCTTTGTCACGGTCGGGCTGCCGGAGGGAGCGGTACGGGAATCCAAGGAACGGGTGACCGCCGCGATCAAGAACTCGGATTTTATCTTCCCGTCCAAACGGGTGACCATCAATCTGGCCCCCGCGGATATCAAGAAGGAAGGTGCTGCTTTCGACTTGCCGATCGCAGTCGGCATTCTGGCCGCGACCGGTCAGATCTTGCGTGATCGCTCGGATGAATTCATTATCCTGGGCGAACTGTCGCTCGACGGTAACCTGCGTCCGGTGCCTGGCGTGCTGCCGATGGCCATGCTTTTCAAGAACGCCAACGGGCTGAAGGGGTTCATCGTACCGAATCAGAACGCCAAGGAAGCCGCCATCGCCGGCACCCTGCCGGTCTATCCCGTACGCTCGCTGAAAGAAGCGATTCATTTCCTTGAAGACGAATCATCTATCCGGCAGTTCCACGTCGATGTGGACACGGTTTTCAAAGCCGCCCACAAGTACAGCGTCGATTTCGCCGACGTCAAGGGTCAGGAATCAGCCAAGAGAGCGCTCGAGATAGCAGCCGCTGGAGGGCACAATATCGTGATGATAGGCCCACCCGGTTCCGGTAAGACAATGCTGGCGCGACGCATGCCGACCGTCTTGCCGGACATGTCGCTGGAGGAAGCCCTTGAAACGACCAAGATCCATTCGGTGGCCGGTCGCCTCCCGGCCGAATCGGCTCTTGTGGCCACGCGGCCGTTCCGCTCTCCCCATCATTCGATATCGTACGCCGGGCTGATCGGCGGCGGCGCCATTCCCAAACCGGGTGAGGTATCTCTGGCCCACCATGGCGTACTGTTTCTCGATGAACTGCCGGAGTTTAAGAAGGACATTCTCGAAATGCTTCGGCAGCCGATGGAAGACAACGCGGTCACTATCTCTCGTGCTGCCACGACGCTGACATACCCGGCCGGGTTCATGCTGATCTCCGCTATGAATCCCTGCCCGTGCGGTTACTACGGTGACCCGGCCCATGAGTGCAACTGCTCGACTACCGAGATCCAGCGTTACATGTCGCGCATCAGCGGTCCGCTAATGGATCGGATCGATATCCATATCACGGTACCTTCGGTGAAGTTCACGGAGCTTTCATCCGACATGTGTGGCGAAAAATCGGAGTTTATCCGCGAGAGAGTCAACGCCGCACGGAGGGCCCAGTTGAAGCGTTTTAGCAATGAGGAAAATATGTTCTGCAACGCTCACATGGAATCGCGCGATACTCGCACCTACTGCAAGATTGATGACAAGTCACAGTCGTTATTGGCGATGGCGATCAATCAGCAGGGATTATCGGCGCGAGCCTATGATCGAATTCTCAAAGTGGCGCGCACGATTGCCGACCTGGCCGGCTCGGAGGGCATTGAACTGGGACACATCGCCGAAGCGATCCACTACCGAAGTCTGGATAGGAAGTTGTGGTTGTAGCCGCTCGGACACCCAGCGCGGCGGTGGAAGGAGAAACATCGGGTTCGGTTCTTGTGGGCGACATCACGCCACCTCCTGCCAGAACCTGTGCACAACCCGTTGACCGCGCAGCACGCTTATCCGGTTGAGCATCTGCGGGGTCCGTTCCCGGTAGTACGCGACAGCTTGGCGCGTAAACCCTTCCTTCAATAGACGAAGGACACGGCACATCTCGTACGGTTCGTCTTTTGGATAGATCAACAGATGAACGTGTTCGGGCATGATGACATACGACCAGATGGCCAAATTGCCGGTGTGACGCGCCTCGTTCCATGCTATGAGGAGTTGGCTGCGTAAATTATTGCTAGTTAGGAGTTGTTGGCGGTGGAAGCAGGAGAAGGTTAGGAAGTGGGCGTGATTGGGGAGGTTGTAAGATGTGCGCTTCATTCTGCGTCTTTATCTGTTCTTGAAACCCGGACGAACGTCCGGGCCACCCGACGCTATTTCTTGCGCCTCTTTGAGTTTCTTGCCAGTTTTCGTCTCCTGAGTTCTTGTCTGAGTTCCTCGTCCATGTTCTTATCAGACTTTGCCTTTATAAGGTCCATTTCATACAGGGCAGTGTGTCCTTGGTAGCCGGATTCTCTTGCTACAGCTGCGTAGGATCTGTTTAGTTCGTTGTCAATCTTTGAAAGCTCAATGGCTTCTTGAAGATCGATCAGAGCACCTTCGTCGTCACAAATGGCGTTTTTGGAGCATGAACGCAGGAAGCGTAAATTACAATCTTCTGGTTCCTGCAAAATCGCACGATCGTAATCCTCTATTGCCTCCAAATGATAATCCAATGCCTGCAGACAGTCGGCACGCATAGCATATGCTTCGTCACCGATGCCACACTCGATTGCTCTGTCTAAGTTCGCAAGTGCATCCTCGAATCGTTTCTCGACGTACTGAGCCCTCCCTTTCTCAAGAAAAGCACATCCATCAAACCGTTTTCTATCTTCCTCAGAAATCTGCAGTTGAAAACGCTCAATGTAGTAGTCCATCGCGTCCTCAAAGTCCAACTCTTGGATTTCTGGATATTGGGACCATATGTGGAATGGGGGTACAAACTCTTCAGATTTGCTTCCAGGCTTTAGCGAGTGAATCTCCCTTTCGATTTCTATCTTCTTGTCCACTAGCTCAGTTTCTTTTCTATAGATGGCGTCTTCTATTTGAGTGAGTTCACCGTCTAATTGATCAATCTCCGACTCTTGCGAGTCATCCGCGAATATTGAACCGGTGTCTGCAGCTTGCAGAAAAGGACTCATGATCCACGCACCAATCCGTTCTAGAACTGGAATGACCTTTAGGAGAAACATGGCGGCGCAGAGCGCGATGGCGTACTTCCAGTTCAGGATCAGGATTACGACGATCAGTACCCATCCAACTGGGTGCGCGTACCCAACCCAAGGCGGCAGGGAGCGTCCTCCAGCCTCTTCGGCGACTTCACTGGCAAAACCCTCTTGTCTTCGCCTGAATGAGCCTGACATCGTAGATACCAATCGATATGGCAATTGCGTACGCAATTGACAGCACCAGGATAAGCGGTGAGTCGATGGGGGCATTCAAAATGTCGTTTATCAAGTTGCCCATAACCTCCAAAACCTCCGTTCTCGTGCCGGCGACAGCGTGGCCCGGACGTTCGTCCGGGTCTCAAAACCACGCTACTGCCTTACCCACCATGAATGACGGGCCACCCAAAACCTACTTCTCCCCCTCGCTCGGTGCGCTGGGGGCCTCCGGTTCGATCAGTTTCCAGCCGAGAGCTTCTTTGACCTTCGACAGGATTTCAGCACCGATGTCGTCGTGCTCACCGATGAACTGTTTGGCGTTCTCGCGACCCTGTCCCAAACGCTCGGAGCCATAGCTGAACCATGAGCCGGACTTGTCGATGATGCCGTTGTTGACGGCAAAGTCCAACAGTTCCCCCGCCCGCGAGATACCCTTGCCGTAGATGATATCGAACTCCGCATCACGAAACGGCGGAGCTACTTTGTTCTTCACCACTCGCACCCGAGTGCGTGAACCGATCACTTCCTGACCGTCTTTGATAGTGGCGATTCTGCGAATGTCCAGCCGCACGGTGGAGTAGAACTTCAGCGCGTTGCCGCCGGTGGTGGTCTCAGGATTGCCGAACATCACCCCGATCTTCATCCGAATCTGGTTGATAAACACGACCGCTGTCTTGCTCTTGGAGATAATCGCGGTCAGTTTGCGCAGCGCCTGCGACATCAGTCGCGCCTGAAGACCCATGTGGGCGTCGCCCATTTCGCCCTCGATCTCGGCACGCGGCGTCAACGCCGCCACCGAGTCGATGACGATGATATCCACGGCGCTGGAGCGCACCAACGTCTCGGTGATGTCCAGGGCCTGCTCGCCGGTGTCAGGTTGTGAGACCAACAGGTTATCGATGTTGACCCCCAACGCCCGGGCGTAGGTGGCGTCCAGGGCGTGCTCGGCGTCTATAACCGCCGCCTCCCCACCGCATTTTTGCGCCTCGGCGATAATATGCAGCGCCAGGGTGGTCTTGCCCGATGATTCGGGACCGTAAATCTCAGTGACCCGCCCGCGCGGAATCCCACAGACACCCAGGGCGTGATCCAGCCCCAACGAGCCGGTCGGGATCACCTCCACCTCAAGGACGGTGTTGTCCCCCAATCGCATAATCGAGCCTTTACCGAACGACCGCTCGATCTGGCTCAAGGCCGCCTCAAGCGCTTTCTTGCGGTCGCCAACAGTGCTGATTGCAGCCATTTGTCCGCGTCCTTTCTTTATCATGATCTTCCTATTTGTCATCTTAGCAAAAAACCATTTGGTAAAACCCAAATATATCACATTTCGCGTGAGATTAAAGTAAAAGATACCACTGACAAGTGCCGTCAGTGGAAATGCGCGCCGGGCGCAGAAAAACTATCGCTATGCTATCGACAGAATCAACGGAAGTCAATCGCGAATCCCAGCCGCAACAGCCAGGACAGCATGGGGCAGCTTCTCGGATCGCAATTGCAGTGAATGTGAAGAGTTCTGCATATTCAGAGGAAGTGGCCGCTCCAGCGGCCGTGAAGACCTGGAGGTTCATTGTAACCGCCTGAATAACAATATGTTGTGGTGTCGTTTTGCCTAGCCCAAAAAGCTCAGTTGGCACGTACATTGCTTCCCATAGAAGTGGCTTGTTATAACAATTGGAGATTGTTGATGAAAACACTTGTTCTGATATTTATCGCTTCGATAGTCGCAGCCACCTCTGCCTTTGCGGTTCCATCGCTGCAACTGTATATCCCGGGTGGGGAATACGACGCTGCCAGCGAGACCTGGTATACTACAGCACAAGATTTCGAGTTGTGGGTGGTCGCTGCCGGCTTGAACCACGGGACGATCTACGACATCCATTTGGTCGCGTCGCTCATAGATCAAACGCCGACCGATGGCGCCTTGACTATTACGCCCGAGGGGGGTGTCGGCACGACCTATAACGCGGCTGATTACTCATACGGGACCCCGCCGGAATCTGACCCGATGCCGGGGCACGGAGTGTTTCCAGCGGACTATGTCGAGATGTTAGTGGCCAGCCAGACTACGTCCGGGCCCTTTGTAGACGTTCAGGACTATGTGCCTGGCGGTGATGGCGGCACGAACCTCTACGGTCAGATATTCAAGTTTGACATCAGCACGACCTATAGCGGCGGTGTCCATTTCGATGCTTATGGGTTCTACGATGACCCGGATGGCCGACGGATTTTTGCTCCGTTCTCGCACGACGCCCAGACAGTCATACCGGAACCGGCTACTGTGCTGCTTCTGGGATTGGGTTTGGCGGCAGCCGGTTTGGTGCGACGGCGTAGGAAAAAGTGACCCTTCTGGATTTATGACGATAACAGCGGCTCTTCGGAGCCGCTTTTTTGTTGGCGCAGTGACGGCCGACGCCGGTACCCCACCATGAGCGACGTCGGTGGGGTTACCAGAATCTGATCCCGTCTATCGATTTGTTTTAGGTGGAGTGCCCGGTTCCATACTAAACTGGGCGCGCGCAGCGCAAGGGACCCATTCATGGGCGGCTTGACCGTGCAAAAAGTGTTTGACCCGCCATCGATTTTGGATGATTATGTAAGGGGATAGTAAACGATGCCGGTTGAGTTTCAGATTGGTTCCAACCTGGAGCGCGTCCTGAAAACAGCCATACGAAGTTGCTGAGGTCGCGTATCATCTGAGGAACACATACCTGTCGGAGCAGAACATTATGGCCGTAAAGCACTCGAATTTCGTTCATCTGCACACGCACAGCCAGTACTCGCTGCTGGACGGCGCCTGTCGCCTTGATCAATTGATCGCTCTGGCCCGCGAATACCGCATGCCGGCTTTGGCCGTAACCGATCACGGCAATATGTTCGGCGCGATCGAGTTCTACATTAAAGCTAACCGCGCGGGGATAAAACCGATCATAGGCATCGAAGCATACGTGGCCGGGGGCAGCCGCTTCGACAAGCAACCCTCGAACAAGTATCCCGACGGCGGGTATCACCTCGTTCTTCTGGCCCGCAATCTGACCGGTTACAAGAACCTCATCAAGTTGTCGACGGCCGGTTTTCTGGAAGGGTTCTATCATCGTCCCCGCATCGACAAGAAACTCTTGCGCGAACATGCCGAGGGGCTGCTGGCCAGTTCCGCCTGTCTAAAGGGGGAGGTGAACTGGCACCTGCTTCGCGGCAACACCGAAGCAGCGGTGGCCACGGCCAGAGAGTATCAGGACATCTTCGGCGAGGACAATTTCTACCTCGAGATTCAGAATCACGATCTTGAACCGGAGCTACAACTACTACCAAAGATTGAGGCGATCTCGCGCGAGACAGGTATCCCGATGCTGGCCACCAACGACTGCCACTATCTGAGGCAGCAGGACTATGAGGCGCACGATGCGCTCTTGTGTATCCAAACCGGCAAGTTAGTCGAGGATCAGGATCGGATGCGTTACAACACCGACCAGATCTATTTCAAAACGGCTGAGGAGATGGAGCAGGCTCTGGGCGATTTCAAACCCGCCCTGGAAAACACCATCAAGGTGGCGGAGGCCTGTAATCTGGAATTGGAACTGGGGAAACTCAAGTTGCCCGTCTATCCTATACCAAAACAGTTTGTAGATTCGAACGTCTACCTGGAACATCTCTGTCGCGAGGGCCTCAAAGAGCGCTACGACGAGCACACCGACGAAATCGAGACGCGTCTCAAGTACGAGTTGGGCGTTATCAAGAAGATGGATTACGCCGGATATTTCATGATCGTGAAGGATTTCTGCGACTACGCCCGGAGCCGGCAGATCCCGGTGGGGCCGGGTCGTGGTTCGGCGGCCGGATCGTTAGTATCCTATGCTCTCAAGATCACCAATATCGACCCCATCCGGTTCGAGCTGCTGTTCGAACGGTTCCTGAATCCGGAACGAATATCGATGCCGGATATCGATATCGATTTCGCCGACCGGGGCCGCGACGAGATCATAAAGTACGTGATTGAAAAATACGGCGAGAAAAACGTCTGTCAGATAATCACCTTTGGCACTATGGCGGCGCGAGCGGTGGTGCGCGATGTCGGTCGCGTGCTCGCCATACCGTACGGCGAGGTGGACAAGATCGCCAAGATGATTCCGCCGACGGTTGATATGACGCTGGAGAAAGCGTTGGCCCAAACGCCCGAGTTGGCCAAACTGGTCGAGACCGACCAGAGGGTCAAGAAGCTCATCAATTACTCCCGCACTCTTGAGGGACTGGCCCGACACTGTTCGACTCACGCTGCCGGAGTGGTTATCGCGCCATCGGCGCTGACTGATTATGTGCCGCTGTTCAAGGGTAGCAAGGACGAGATTACTACTCAGTTCGACATGAAGATGGTCGAGGAAATCGGTCTCTTGAAGATGGACTTCCTTGGTCTGCGCACGCTTACGGTGATTGATGATGCCGTCAAAATGATCGAGAAGAACCAT
>DAOVOW010000098.1 GCA_030629485.1 bacterium | reverse complement strand
CCTGCCGAGTGGGCCCCCAGGATCGGGCTTGTTGAAAAAGTCAGCATAGACAGTTGCGGCGGGTCTGGTCCGCCGCGGCGGACGCGAGCGGATTGGTGTGACCTGCCGCCCTTGTCTGACAAGTAGTTATGTGTTGGGTCACAATCCCGTTGAAACGGGATCAAGGCCCAACACAACCGTGCACGAGGTTTATCAACACTCCCCGCCAGCGGCGCGACGCCTCTCAAAGAGGGGACCTTTTCCGTGCGCGGTGGATGTCCCCGTCTACTGCGCCAGCATGAAAGAGCCGGTGCATGAAGACGTACACCGGCCACAAGAACAGTCAATGGATTTGCGTCGGGCAGAGTCGCCCGACGCCATTGCCTCAGAACGGCTTTTTCAATACGCAACCTGTGCCGGTCCATATACTCCGACTGAAATGTCCACGCTATCAGATAATATGATACCGGACAGAAACAAGCTTAATACGCCACCTATCTTCGTATTGCCCTGTGACACAAGCAATTAGTGGAACGCAGAGATCCGCCCAGGAAGCAGCCATGTGATTTTTTTCACTTTTTTTAGGCTGAAGCATTGACAGATTCACTGACTCGAGTTAGATTTACGCAAAAGTCAGAAGAATCAGTAAGACATAATCATGACGACAAAGAACTTTTACACCACGTCAGAAGCGGCGAAGCTTTTGGCCGTATCGCCAGACACCGTCCTCAGGTGGGTGAAGGCGGGAAAAGTGCGCTCGCATCGAACGCCGGGTGGACACTGTCGAATCCCCCGGGAATCGTTGGCGTCGCTCTTGCCGAGGACGGATGGTAGTCCGCAAGTGAAAGCCGGATCGGAACAGCAGGCGGTCTATCAGTACTGTTGGAACTTTGAAGTTGATTGGGACACTATAAGTGAACGTTGCAGAAGCTGTGTATCCTATCGCGGTCGAGCCCGTCGCTGCTATGAATTGCGACAAGTCCCCCAACAGTTTGAACGTCTCAATCTACACTGTCCGATGGCGTGCGCCGAGTGCGAGTACTATCGTTTGATGAAAGAGCGTGGGACCGGTGTGCTGGTCGTCAGTCGTAATCGCCGTTTGACTGAGGGGTTGAAGCACAGTTTGGTAACACCCGAGTTGACCCTTAAATTTGCCGGCAGCGAGTATGATTGCGCCGCGGTGATCGACAAGTTTCGCCCCGACTACGTAGTTGTCGACTGCTCGTTTGGCACCTCGCACACTCGCGAGATTTGCCAACACCTAATCAACGACGACCGCATTCCGTTTACGCGGATTATCCTGACTTCGAAAACATCCCGTGTAATCGATTGCCGTGACGGTGAGATATTCGGGTGGATCAGCAAGCCGTTTCCAACGCAATTGTTGAAGGACATGATTGACGGGGCGGCCAATGTTTAGCTCTTTGCTGGCGGAAGTTACATCGTTCCGGCACCGGACATTGCATCGACACAATCTCCGGTGCGTCATCCCCCCGCGGAGAGCTTCACATAGCGACCGTTGATTTCTTTCATCCGATCTCGAAAAAGCTCGAACTCGTCAAAAGATTCCGGGTCAAGCCGGTAATTGAAGTACCTTTTGGTTAACTCCAGGGTAATGCAACTGTTACTGATTTCGATCTGAAGACTGATGTCACCAAAGGACGCTGTCAGGCTGTCTGCGGCCGGCGGGATGACCTCGTTAATTCCCAAAGAGGAATCCCATCGCAAACTGTAACGATCGATCATGGTCTCCGGGTAGTAAAAGTCAAGCGGGGCCGTTCGGTCGTCAAGCTCTTCTTTCTCGAAGCCCCGCAGACCGCATAGCATAAACGGACTGACGTATATATTCCCGCGAAGTTTGTCGACCTTCTTGTGACACTGGGCATGGAACTTGATAATCAGCGGTTGATACAGATCGTCCAGGTTCACAATCTCATACGATTCGATCTTGAACTTCTGGTCGGCGCCGGGGAATCTCTGATGAATGTAAGAAATGACCTCTTCGCTGCTCAGGCTCGGGATTCGCCCCCTCATATATATCGCGTCATTGCCCGTGATCTTCATTTCAGTGTCGAACGCCAGCGTAAGGTCCCGGTTCAGATGCAGGTCCGTCGTCTGGATCACCATGTTCTCTTCAGCGGTACTGGCCGGTGTGTGCCCTAGATAACCGCCTCCGGAGTCCACTATCAATACGGCCGAGTTTTCATCGGACATAGGTATATCATTCATGGGGCAATTCTGGCAGGTAGGGTCCATCCAGAGGGTATCACCGTTCACGAAGGCCATCGTGATCACATGATTGAACTGCAGGGCAGGGAAAGCGGTGTCGATCGGCCCACTGCTCTTGGTGCTGAGCAGACAGGGATAGGCCTCCAGGCCGCTGTTGCGAAGCCTGGAAATCAAGAGGGTGGTGAGCGCTTTGCAATCGCCATAGCCCGTCTTCTCGGTCTCTTCAGCGGCGATCGGCTGCCATCCGCCGATGCCGATCGTAACAGCAACATACCTGGTCGTTCGGATCACGTCATCGTAGATTTCCCGGGCCACCGTCATGTTGTCGACCTCAGGTTCCCGGTTCATCAAATGCTCTTCCTGGAGGTAGCGGCCTCGGGCCAACTTATGGTACCAGCTTCCCACGGCTGTCCAGTCAGTACCCTGAAACTCATAGCCGTCCAACTCGAACTGCTCGGGAACGAAGACGATTCGTGCAGGACTCTCCAGGTCCGGCGGCAGGAAACCGGCATCATCCAACGCAGGAATATCATGAGCCTCCCAGCGGTAAATCGTGCCGTCCGAAGTCTGTTCGACTGTCGGGCTGATTGACAAACCGTAGACCCGGTACCTGAACCGATCCTGGTCCGGTATTGTCAAGGTGTACGACGCGTAGTCAACTGGTATTTCGTACTGCATCGTCAAACCGGGCCAGCCGAACAACGATTTAACCTCGGTTTTGCAATCATACTCAATGATGTAGGGGTACTTGGGTGCTCCCAACTCGCACGTGTAGTAACAGACATCCTGATACAGTTGCATGCGACCGAAGCCACATGTTTTTCGCAGGTCCTTCTTCTTGCGCCGGTAGATCTCTTCCCCCGGAGCATTCAAAACCCGCGCGCTTACGCTTTTCACCCTGCTGTATCTGCTTTCGTATACTACGAGCCCGTTATGCTTGTCGCCGTGTGCATTGTTGATAGTAAGCCGGACGGACTTCTCGACCACAATGCGATGACCTTTCACTCTGCAATCCACTGTGATGGAATTATAAACAGCCTCCGGCGCGGTTCCGCCCCCGATGACGCTATTGCCCGACACCGACCAGATGAGTATCAGCAGCATTGTGAGGCAAAGATGGCGGCTTACATCCAAGGGCCACATAGCGCGAGATTTGCATTGTATCATACCGTAGAAGCTCTCAGTTATGGTTTGTCGGTGACGAAGACGATTTCATCGTTACACGTCAAGGCCAGTTGTTCAAAGAAATCTCTCAGGCGGCTGTACTGGCGCGGCTTGAACAGAACCTGATCGATTTGCAGCCTTGACTGCACTACCACGCTTGAATCGGTCATGAAGGCTTGCCTCACAAAAGATGCGCCCGGGATTTCCAGAGACGTATTGGCTGGCGGCACTATCTCAACGGTCGTATCCTCAAACAACACTTCCGTGTGGTTCAAACAGGAAAACGCATACATGAAATCGACCGGAAAGAAGCGTTTGGGACTCTTAAACGGGTTGTGTCTGAAAGCATACCTCAATGGCTCCACAAGCACATTGTTATCCAGCTTGCGCACCATGTCGTCGGCGCTGAATTCCAATGTAACTACGAAGCGATTCATGCTGTCGAGCGTGCACGTGTAATCGTCGATTGTGCAGGTGCCAGTCAGGCGGTCGGTGAAGTTTTGCTCGACAAACTCCTGCGGGTCGGCTTTGCGGTAGAGTTCACTGTATTGCGACGCATAGTAGCCCACGAACTTGCAGTCTGAGCGACCCTTCACACTGCCGTCGGCGGCTATGTGAACTACATTCGAGTCGGCGCGGTACGAGGTGATGGGATTGACGCCTATCTTCACCAGTTGGGATTTCTTGCCGTCGATCAGGAAACCGCCGTTTACCAGGCAGGACGGCGGCAGAAGTCCGTAAACCGACAGACGGTTGGCGGCATCGAGGAACACCCAGCTATCACCGATCTGAAGAAAGGTGATCATGTAGTTAAACTGGCGCAGGTCCGGGAATCTGGGTTTGAACTCCTCATGGTCCCTGGTGCTGATTAAGACCGGCCAGGATGGTATGTCAACGGCCTTGTGCATCTCAGCCAGCAGTACATTCTTACCTTCACCGGAGCCGTACTTGTCATCGAGGATTCGAGAGATCTTGTCATGGCAGTAGAAGTAGCTGTTGTATTCGTCTACTGTTCGGTATTCGCTCTTCACAAAATCAAAAATCGCCCGCGATTTCTCTTCAGGCGTACTCAAGCCGGCGGTGGTTTCGCGCGCCAGAGCGCGAATCCGCCTACGATCGTTGCAATAATCATCAATGTCCACCTGGATGAGATGCCCGAGTTCCTCCCAAGTGCGCTGAAACTCCTCCCAGATCCGGTGGTCGCGAAAGCCGATCAGTTGGAATCTGAGGGCGCTGCAGTAATCGTACGTGCAACTCATATACGGTTCGTCTTTTACCGGCGGCAGGTTCTCCATGGTCCACGTAAACGACTTGATGAACAGCTGGGCGCCCCTGGGACTGTTCGGATCGATGTGCTTGGTGACAACAGGGTTCTGCAGAGAACGGGGGACCTCATAGTAATCGATGTCATACGAAAACCCCGGCGCCAGACTCATTGTCAATTGTGACCGCAAGGTGTACAGGTCATCCTGGAAGTACCAGGGCCGTAAACGCCCAAGCCGCTCACTATTGATGGAGTACCTAAACTCCACGATGCACCCGGAATCCAGCACAGGAAAAGCGAAGCTTTTGGTTTTGTAGCTGCCCGACTCCTTCTCGAAGATCGACTTCTTGTCTACTTTGTGCTTCTTACCGTCCGGAGTGATTGTGTGAGCTTTCAACCACCTGACTTTGTCGTACTTCTTGTGCCAGGAAATGGATTGCTCCCCCACTTCATCGATCCCAGCCCGGGTCAGCACCTTGATACGGACATAGTAGTCCATCACAATTGCCCACTTGACAACGGAGAAGTTGGCACTGTCGAGGAGGATGAGAGCGTTCGCCTCCGGGTAATCCTCAGGAGCGCCAAGCGCCCATTCCTCTGCAGAAACCTTACCCCACTCAGCAGCAGCAGCCGGTATGCCTGATGCCAGAATGATCAGCACCACCGCCAATAGATACAGTTGGAGACTTTTAGTGGTTCTCATTATACTACTCCTCCGGCGGACCCAAGCCCTCATTTACACCTTTCTTACTCCCGGGAGCCCCAGACAAAATGGAGTCCCATCCCTGACAAAATAGCCTTAGGAATAATAGTCTGCGGCCTCCAGAATGGCAAGGACATAAATCGACATCAGACTGCCGCCTGTCCTTCGATCATAAGGAGCGCCGCAAAGGAGTCGGCGTCTACGGGCAGACCGGCGGCGGCGGACCTTCGTTGAACATATAATCGACCAGATACACCAAATCGGCAATGTCCGGGCCGGAGCCATTGCCATCAATGTCCGCCTCCATGGGACAGCCGAAGCCCTCCCCTTCGTTGAACATGTAATCAACAACCCAGATCAAATCGGCGATGTCCAGCGTCTCACCGCCCCCGGCGTGGTCGACGTTACCTCGCAGCGTACAGCAACAGGCGTCGCCGATACCATCTTCGTCGGTGTCCTCCTGACCGGCGTTGGCGATGGTCGGACAGTTATCGATATCACCGCAGACAAGATCGCCGTCGACGTCGTTCTCCGGATCGTTGGGGCAGTCGTCGCAGGCGTCGCCGATACCGTCGCTGTCGGCGTCAGCCTGAGTCGGGTTGTAGGTGGTCGGACAGTTGTCGTCGGGGCACATGTTCTCCGGGTGACCGGGATCACCAAAGCCGTCACCGTCGGAGTCAACACAGATATAGAAGGAGCCCACATAGGTTTCGCTGACGGCCGAGAAAGCCGACCACTGATCCTCAGCATCCTGAGCGCGCACCCTGTAATAATAGGTACCGATGGCATGGTCGGTGAAACTGTACGACGTGTCCGTTATCTCTGAAGCAACAATGGTCTCCGAGCCGTAACCTTCAACGGGGTAGATGTCGTCGACGTAGATACCTTCTCCGGCCACCGATCCGTCGGTCTCATAGCTGATTCGGATGTACACCGACTGCCCGACATAATCAGCCAGATCAAACATCGCCTCAGTCCAGCCACCCGAAGAGCCGGTTATACCGTTGCCTCGATTGTTACCGTGCGGATCGTAGTTGGTAGTAACGTTGCCCGCTATCGGCGTGAAGGTTACACCATCGCCTGACACTTCGACATAGGCATAGTCCCAGTTGGATTCGATGTCGTACCAGAGCCACACTTTCAGGCTGTCACCCGGCTGCACTGAGACAGCGCTGAGGGTCTGGATATATCGGTTGAAGTTGTGACCGGACTCGGAGTAGAAACTTGAGGGAAAGGAGTGCTTACGAGCGGTGGAGATTGAAAACTGATTGTTGCTCCAGTTGTCGAAGTCATCCGCTTCATCGGTGATACGCTGGAAGTCCTGCATCTCCACCAGTTCATAGTAAACGGCCGGGTTCAGTGTATCGTCATGGCTCCAGGCTACGTCATACCCAAAGCTGTCGACTGAGTCGGCGACATACAGCACCGGCGGTACGGGCGGCGCAATCTGGTGAATGCCGCCGGCCATCTCGATCAGAAAAAGCGCCGGTCCCATGTTCTCGGCAACCAACGGTTCAACGCGATCCAACGGCGGCCAAAAGTTGTCGCTGTAGGAACCTACCTCGATAGTGAAGGCATAGTTCTTGTTCTTGATCGTCTGCTCGCCATAGCCCCAGTC
The DNA here is from genome assembly GCA_030629485.1 of bacterium. GTDB lineage: Bacteria > Zixibacteria > MSB-5A5 > GN15 > FEB-12 > JAJRTA01. Next base: position 7 of record DAOVOW010000098.1, on the reverse strand, counting down.
GACGGTG
>DAOVOW010000127.1 GCA_030629485.1 bacterium | reverse complement strand
CTGGCCGATCATCTGGTTGAGAAGCGACACCGAAGGCAAATCATCGCCGACGCCCGGCATATCTTCGAGGCGGCTCATGAGACCGAGGCCCGCAAGCGACTTCGCCATTTCAGCGACAAATGGTCAGTTCAAGAACCAAAGGCGGTTCGTAACTTCTTCAGAGACATTGATGCCTGCTTTGTCTTTTTGGACTACCCGGAGCCACTGCGAACATCGCTGAAGACCAACAACCCAATTGAACGATACATCGAGGAGATCAAACGACGAACCATTCCGATGCGATCATTCAATAACACTAAAAGCACCGAGAGAATCATATACGGAATAATAGCTTATGTCCTAAACAACCCAATGGATATGCCAAATACAGAATTTACACAATACGCTTGACAGAATGCGCTTGTCACGTCCCCCAAAAACCCCTTGACAAACAACACCTTAGAAGATACCTTACGAATAGGGTGGGATGCAAAATGGGCTTATATCAAGCAAACCTCACTTCGCCATGCCCCGCCATACGTAAAGAACAGAATAATAAGTTGTCTTCATTAATACCTAAACCAAGGAGTGATGTAATGAGACGCAGTATTCTTGTACCAGCTTTGTTACTGGTGCTAATGGTCGTGTTTTGTGGGGAGGCTTTCTCCCGCAGCCACCCATACGGCTACACGGACCCCGGGACAGGTGACGACCACACCTGGGGCGGCGATTTCCAAGTAGCGGGAGATGATGACGATGATCAACAAAACAGTGTGATTGGCGGCTTTACTCCGGTGGATATCATTATCACCCATATCGTCTTCAAATGGCTGGGCCTCAACGGCGTTGGAATCAAATCAGATGCCGAGGCCGACTATTTCATCCAGCATCAGATCGAAACCACCACCCCAGACGAACCGGTAATCACGAACATCAGAGGTAGCCTATAATGGCAAAGGAAACCCGCGTTGGCATTGAGTTTCGCGATACCATGGCGCACTATCTGGCGTCACTGGTAGACAAGCGAGATTTCGCCGGCGCTGTAAAGTATTACGAGAACAATCGTGATGCTTTAGAAGCCGCTGGCGGAAAATGGGCAGGATCTGTCCTGCACCATGTCGCCAAGGCCTACGTTTCCCTTGCCGATTACCCCACCGCTTTGCGGATTGCCAGATTAGCGCAGAACAAGGCCGTCGAGGATGGCGACAGCATTCTCCTGGCCGAAATATTCGTTACACTGGCGAGAACACTCCGTTCTCTGGGTGAACTGAAGGAAACGGAAAAGGCGTTGCGCGACGCAGAATCTATTTTCCGGAGAAATGACTGCCTGGAAGGTCAGGCCCGGGTTTTGAACCTGCTGGCCGGCCAGTTCTACAGGCAGTACGAATTCAAGAACGCACTTTCGAGTCTCATGGATGCGATTGAGATAACTCGTCGTCTGGGCGATCGGGTCAAACTTGCTTTCATGATGGGTAACATCGGCCGCATCCACACCTTTATCGGAAATTTCGACTCAGCCGAGAACCATCTCAAGCTGAACATTGAATTATCCGGTGAATTGGGTGATTGGCTGGAAGTAACCCGCGCCAAGATCGCGCTGGGCTATGTCTACCTGCGCCGAGGCGAGTACGAACGGGCTGCTGAAACGCTTGAGGCGGCTTATTCCGGCACCGTGGAGTTTGACAGCCCGCGTGATGAAGCAATCTGTCTTACTTACATGGGTGAACTGCGCTATCGTCGAGGCCGTCTTGAGGAAGCACGGAGCACCCTTCAGCAAGCGCTGGACACGGCCGAGAAAATCGAACCTGGCACCAGTCTCAGCGGACGGGTGTTGCGTCACCTGACTGAACTCTACGTGAGACTGGGTAACCATCGAATGGCACGCCGGTATCTGGCCAGGGCCACAACCATTATGCAGAAAGTGGACGACCAGGTCGAACTGGGTGCGCTGCAGAAGGTAGCGGCGGTCATTGCCGAGGCCGAAGGTCACGATTCCGAAGCTCGCAAGCTGTACGGCGAAGCGATCGCCACTCTTGAGACGGCTGGAGTCCGCGCTGAACTGGCCGAAGCCCAGGTAGCAGCCGGACGCTCCCGACTCATTACGGCACGGCGACGTCTCAATATGTTGTTTAGGGCTGAGGAGTTCTACTCGAGCAAGAACCTTGTGACCAGGCAACAAGAGGTAGAGAAACTCATCAACAGTATCGACTACCCCGACGGCGCGTCGAATCGCGTTGCCCACGAGGATTCTCACTCAGTCACCGGTGAGGTCGATTTCCTGACGAATTGCCCGGAACTCCAACGCTACAAGGAGCAACTGGTGGCCGTCAGTCGAGCCGATTTGCCCATTCTTTTGACGGGTGAGACCGGAGTCGGGAAGGACCACCTGGCGCGATACTACCATCACGTAATCAGACCAGGATCACCGTACGTGGCTATCAACTGCGCCTCGGTACCATCCACGCTGCTGGAGTCGGAGTTGTTCGGCTATACGCGCGGCGCCTTCACCGGAGCTGAGGTGGACAAACAGGGTCTGTTCGTAGCGGCCAACGGCGGTGTGTTGTTGTTGGATGAGATCGGCGATATGCCGCTTGTCTTGCAGACCAAGCTGCTTGGTGTCCTGGAAGGGAAGAAGTTGGTCCCGTTGGGATCGACTCGGGAGGTCGAACTCGATATCAAGCTGATTGCCGCTACCAACAGCGACCTTGAAGCGATGGTAGAGGCCGGCGAGTTCCGAAGTGATCTCTATTACCGGCTCAGTGGGGTTTGTTATCACATCCCGCCGCTGCGTCAGCGCAAGGAAGATATCCCTCTGCTGCTGACATATTTCCTGACGCGATGCGGGTTGCTCCAAAAAGGTCAGAAACCGCCGCCGGAACTGGTGCGGCAATTTGTGGCTTACGACTGGCCGGGCAATACCAGGGAATTGTACAACAAGATCAAACGGCTGGAAGTCATGGCTGATTTAGTGGCCGACAGGGACCTGGTAGAATTGTCGCGGACGGTACTCTCGACCGATGTCGCGTCACCCACCGGCTCGTTGTTTGAGCGGGTCGAGCAGTTTGAACGCCAATTAATAATGGAGGCCTTAATCGCCGCCGGCGGCAACAAGTCCGAGGCGGCTCGTATGCTCGGTATCCATGAGGCGACCGTGCGCACTAAACTGAAACGATACGACATCTCGCTGGAGAGCGGCCTGGCCAACTGAACTGCCGGGTAGCCCGGCCCGAACTGAGTACCAGGTTTGTTGGACCGGCGGTTGACATTCCATCGGCGTAAGCCGCGTGTGATGCCAAGCTGAGGCCAACAGGTTGGTCATCTGACGAGGTGACCAAGCGGACCAGCAGCGGCAGCAGGCATTGGCAGGTCACAATCGTATCGGCTAACGAAATCTCTTATCACTCCTTGGTTGCGGTAAGCGTTTGTATTACAGGCGCTTACCGCGTTTTATCGACTTTTGATTCGTACAAACATACGATAGCAACTGGGGTGACATGCCAACATGTTTTCAACTTCCTATTGTAACTTGTTGTTAGCAAGAGCGTTGTCGCTATTCCGAGGCTGGTGCTCCAAGTCCGGCATTGTGCTTGCTATAGAACCGTTTGTCGTTTTTGCTCCCTGAGCGCTGTAAAATGTGCTTGGTTGTTCTTTTCTCTGAGGATTGGCCACCCGCATTCGAGGGGAGTGCAGGTGGCCGAGAATCTCGGGGCAGCATTTCAAAGGGCTCTCTGGAATGCTGCCCCACTTTTTTGTTCCATCCGGACGTGCTACCGGTTTACTTTTGGTTTCTGTTGACTTATCCTTAGGTGATGTCTGAATACGCTCTCGGTCTTATAGAAACGCGCGGCTTGATCGGCGTTATCGAAGCGACCGACGCTGCCGCCAAAGCCGCCAGTGTGGTGGTGAGCTCGGCCGAGTACACCGGTGGTAGTATGATGATAATTCGGATCGAAGGCGAGTTGGGCGCCGTGCAGGCGGCAGTCGAGGCGGGAGCACGGGCGGTGGAACGGGTCGGGGAATTAGTCGCGACTCATATCATTGCTAATCCCGACGATGGGTTGGATCCGATCACGCCGACCAAACGGTACACCTCGAAGTATCGTCCCGATGATGATCGTCCGCCCCTGAGCTTCGGTGGTGCGCCCGCGGACAAACCTGTGGGTCCATCCGTGGCTGGCGACAAGGGTGGCATCTTGGGAGCACCCTTGACCGACAAGCGGAAGCCCAAGCCTCAGCGGGTGGACAAAGCAGGATTGCGCAAACATGGTCCGCGTGATCTTGAGCGGTTGACCGTGGCCGAGTTGCGCCGCTATGCCCGCAGTCTGGCGCGGCTGGAACTGACCGGGCGGCAGATTTCAAGAGCGAACAAAACACAATTGATCGACGCCATCAGGCGCGTCATAGATATGGATTGAGAAAATGTTTATCGGAAGAGTTGTCGGCTCACTTTGGGCCACGCAGAAAACGGCCAACACGGAAGGTTTGAAATTCCTGATAATTCAGCCGTACAACCTGAACAAGGCGCCCAACACCGATACGGTGGTGGTGGCCGACGTTCTCGGCGCCGGAAACGGGGAGATCGTGATGGTCGCATACGGCCGGGCGGCCAGGCTTGCGGTTGAGAAGGAAAATTCGTCGATTGAAGCTGCCGTGATTGGAATCATCGACGAATACGAGGTCACACCGGAACATTATCGTGGCGATCTTGATCCGGCGAGAATCAAGTATAAGAAATCGGTCCACGAAGAATGAAGGAGTGGATTATGCCCAACTTAAAATGGTACTACATCCTGGCCATTGCGCTGGGGCTGGGAGCGATTGTGGCGATTGTGTACATCGTTGTTCGCTCCGACGGCATCCTGGAGCGTATCAATCATCGAAAGGAAGCTCAGATCGAAGGAGCAGATGAGTAGAATTTGAGATAACGTTGAGCTCATTGCAAAGGAAAGAACGGATTCATCCGTCCGTCCGCGTATGCATCCGCTGGTTGAAAAAGTAAGAGAAGCCGGAGTCGTCGGCGCCGGGTTTCCAGCCTATGTCAAGTACGACGCTACGGTAAACACTCTGATCGCTAACGGCGCCGAGTGCGAACCGCTTCTGTACAAAGACAAGGAACTGATGCGGCTTTTTCCCGCGGGTGGCCCACCCCGCCAGGGCGGGGCTGTGGGTTCCTCACTCCAACCACCGGACGAGGCCATGATCACCGCCGAGGGGGGCCTGTACGAGCAGATCGAGAAGACCGACAAGACGCGCGTGATCATCGCAGCGTTCGGCAAAGACCGTCCCGGTGTCGGCGCGGCGCTCACCGGCGTGCTGGCCGAGCACAACTGTTCGATTGAGAACATCTCGCAGACCTTGTTGCAGGATTTCTTTTCGATGATCATGATCGTGAACATCGAGGGCAGCACGGTCGACTTCGCGACTTTGGTGGAACGCCTCAAAGCGACCGAAACGACTCTCGGCATAAAAGTATACGTCATGCACGAGGACATTTTCAGGTATATGCATAGGATATAGTTGTGTCGGACGCAGTGGACAAGCATGCAAGGCGGGTTGGCTACGGCGGTGTATTGATAGCCCTTCTCGCTTTGTTAGTATCCTATCTCGCATACCATCACGATGTCGAAGAGTCAAAGGCAAAGAAGGAAACCCGAGTCGAGCTTGATGCATCCATGTATTGGGATTCAGTATACCTGGCTCCGTTTGAGAGGGGGCCCACTAATCCCTACCCCAGACCCGAAGATGAATGGCCGTGGAGTGGGGTATACTACCATGGCTTCAAAGTCTAGGTGGCTGTAAGTATCTACAACGGCAGCGAACATCCGATAAGTGTCAAGAGGATTTCGTGCGGGCATAGTGTCAACCAATCGAGTACTGGGGGAGGACCTTTCCCTTATAAGTACTGTTTTGCTGCAGATTTGGTCACTCCCATTGAGTTCCCTTTGTACCTGCTGCCGAAAAAGCAGGTTCAGACATATGTTAGGATAGACTGGCCGGTGGTTGAGGAGGTAGTGGACATCTTCACTGGCATTCCCTACAAGCACTACGACCATCAGCAGATCATGGACCTATACAACAGTCGCGCGTCTGAACGGTTTCTGTGCTCTGGGGGAGCGGGGTGCCTTGGAAAACTCTTTACTGATCGCCTTTGTCCGGCACTACAAGATGGAAGTAGTAGTAAGCATCGCGTTCTAGTGGCTACT
>DAOVOW010000401.1 GCA_030629485.1 bacterium | reverse complement strand
AAGGGTGGTATGACTACGAATTGAGATAACAGACTCTATGTCAGGGTCATTGGATGACCGACCCTGCTTAGGGATGAGCACGGCGCCATTCGGTTTAAGCACCGGGTGGCGCCTTTTTTTGTGCTTCAAGTCTGTTGCCGGCATCACCGGGATGCCGCCCGGAAATGCTCCCCCCTTGCTTTTCTCCCCATTTCCACCGTTATTGGCTTCATTAGTGTGAACAGGAATCCAGAAAGGAACGACATGACCACCGAGACAAAAGCAGCACCTAAAAAGATTCCTCAACGTTCGGATATTGATGAGAAGCTGACCTGGAACCTGGCCGACATCTACCCCTCCGATGAAGCGTGGGAGGAAGAGTTCAAGCAAGCTAAAACGTTGATCGACAAAGCCGGGGAGTTCGCGGGCAAACTCGATCATTCACCACAGACACTGTACAAATGTCTCAAGGCGCGCAGCGATCTGGGGTTGATCTGTTCATGTCTGTACCAGTACGCTCATCTGAATCGCGACCTGGACAACCGGCAGTCGGAGTATCAGGCTATGAGTGACCGGGCGGCGAATCTTAATTCTGAAGCGGCCGCGGCTTTCTCCTATGTTGAGCCGGAACTGCTGAAACTCGACGAGGCCCGGCTGCTTGAGATGGCCGGTCAGTTCGAGAAAACCGACGAGTACGATTTCTACATAAAAGAACTGATCCGCAGCCGCAAGCATGTGCGTTCCGAAGAGGTCGAAGAGTTGCTGGCTCAGTCGGCGGTGATGGCGCGTGGGGCGGAGTCGATTTTCACTATGCTCAACGACGCCGATCTCAAGTATCCGACCATCAAAGATGAAGACGGCAACGAAGTCACCCTCACCAAGCAGCGCTTTGCCAAGTTCATGGAGTCATCGGATCGCCGCGTCCGCAAAGATGCGCACGAGGCATTTTACTCCGTCTACAGGGACCATCTGAACACTACCGGCGCCGCGCTGGCGAGTGGCGTAAACCGCGATCTTTTTTACAGTCGTGCCCGCAAATTCGACAACTGCCTGCACGCCGCCCTCGATGGGGACAATATCCCGTCACAGGTATATCACTCACTGATCAAAACCACCGAGTCACAACTGGACGGTCTGCACCATTACGTCGCCTTGCGTAAGCGGCTGTTGAAGCTGGACGAAATCAAAATGTACGACCTGCTCTGCCCGCTCTTTCCGGAACGTGACTACGAGGTGCCGTACGATCAGGCTGTCCAGCAGACGATTGAGGCCCTGCAACCCCTTGGGGCCGATTACCTCAGCACCCTGAAGCGAGGGTTTGACTCGCGATGGGTCGATGTCCTTGAGTCGGAGGGGAAGGGGAGCGGCGCTTACAGTTGGGGAAACTACCGGGTCCATCCGTTCGTGTTGATGAACTACAATGACACCGTCGACAACATGTTCACGCTGGCGCACGAGCTGGGACACGCCCTGCACAGTTTCCACTCCAACAAGACACAGCCGTATCCCAAGGCTCAGTACTCGATATTTGTCGCCGAGGTAGCATCCACGCTCAACGAGGGTCTCCTGATGCAGCAGCTTCTCTCGAAGGCAACCGACAAACTCGACAAGCTGTATTTCCTCAACCGCTACGTCGACAACACAGTCGGTACTTATTTCAATCAGGTCATGTATGCGCACTTCGAACTGGAGATCCATGAACGGGTCGAGCGAGGTGAAGCGTTGTCACCGGACATGCTCAATGAGTTGTGGGGAGAGTTAATCCAGAAGTACTTTGGTCCGGAGTTATCGCTTGATGATCTCAGCAAACTGAAGTGGAGCCGGGTCCCGCACTTCTATCTGAATTTCTACGTCTTTCAGTACGCGACTTCGTACGCTGCCTCGCAGGCTATTCTGGATAAGTTCCTCGCTGGTGAAGAGGGGTTGGTCGAAAGATACCTGAAACTGATTTCCTCCGGCGGCAATGACCACCCGATCGAACAACTCAAGCGCTGCGGCATCGACATGACAACCGCCGCTCCGGTCGAAGCCACGCTCAAACTGTTCGCGGACCAGATAGACGAGATGGATCACCTGACGGCATAGCAGGCAAGCCTGCCTTTCGCGCTTCGCGCGCCTTGTCCTGAAGCGTGGTGGGCGGCAGATGTCCACATCTGCCGCAGGGCCGAGATTGCTGCGTCGTCCACCGGTTTGTTCACTCCGAACGAGGCAGACGAGACTCCGGTACCCCACCCAGAGCGCCGGCGTCGGGTGGGTTCTTCATGATGCCACACCAATCCCACCTGTCGCTCCGCTATAGGTGGGGTACCGGTCAAACTTGTTTGGCCGTGGGTGATACCACGGCGCCCGCGCATCCCGGCAGATATGGAGATCTGCCGCGCACAAAAGTCTGATATCAATCCCAAGACGGGCCACATGTGGCTCTTAAGGGCGGACGCGGCAATCTCAATTCGTTGGCCGACCTGGCATAAGAGATTGCCGCGCTCCCTGCGACACGAGTGTCTTCGGTCGCTCGCAATGACAACAAATCGGGTTTATCAACAGTCCCGTTCGCCGGAATGACAGGGAAAGACAAATAGCCGGGACCAACACGATCCCGGCTGTATTTACCCGTCTCTGTCAGTACCCAGGGAATCAGTTACCCGGGCCGTTGCGGTGCTCTTTTTCGCGCTGGTTGGCGATGGCGTAGTAGATCAAGAAGGCGACACCAGCGAATATGCAAATCAGGCCAAGGGTCCCCTCTTCGGAGATAGTATCCGGGAGCCAGAAACTTATCATCGAAGCCACCCCAATTCCCAGCAACACCAGACCCCACTTGAGATTCGACAGGGCCGGTGAGACTATCTTAGGATAGAGGCTCTTGACGCCCTCCTCAACTAAGCCCTT
>DAOVOW010000067.1 GCA_030629485.1 bacterium | reverse complement strand
GAGGCCGGGTACGAATGGGTCGAGCAGGAGTTAGCGGAGAAAGCCAGGGTGTGAGCATGGCAGATAAGATCAAGCAACAAAACCAGGATCTGGCTTCGATCGGGGACGATTACGCCACCAAGTATGGTTTTCGCGACCCGGTCGACTACTTCCACAAAGGGGCCAGGGGGATCAACCACGAAGTGGTTGAGATGATCTCGAAGATGAAAAATGAACCTCGCTGGATGTCGGACATCCGTCACCAGGCACTCGACATCTTCAATTCCAAGCCGATGCCACAGTGGGGAAACACTGAGTTGCTCAGTGAGATCGATTTCGAAAACATCTTCTACTTCATGAAACCGATCGAAAACCAGCAGCAAAGCTGGGATGACGTCCCGGAATATATCAAGAAAACTTTCGACAAGTTGGGTATCCCCGAAGCCGAGCGCAAGTTTCTCGGCGGCGTATCAGCCCAGTACGAATCTGAAGTGGTCTACCACTCCATGCGCGAGGAGCTGAAAGAACAGGGGATCATCTTTCTCGACATGGATAGTGGTCTGCGAGAGTATCCGGAGATCGTCAGGAAGTACTTCGGCACGGTAATACCATCCACCGACAACAAGTTCGCCGCCCTGAATACATCGGTATGGTCCGGCGGATCGTTCATCTATGTGCCTCCGGGCATCGACGTTAAGGTACCGCTGCAAGCGTATTTTCGCATCAACGCCGAGAACATGGGACAGTTTGAGCGAACCTTGATTATTGTCGACAAGGGTTCGCGGCTGCACTACATCGAAGGATGTACCGCGCCGGTCTATTCGACCGACTCGCTGCACTCGGCCGTCGTGGAACTGATTGCTCTGGAAGGCGCCTACATCAGATACACGACTATTCAGAACTGGTCGCGCAACATCTTCAACCTGGTTACCAAACGCGCGTCGGCGTTCAAGAACGCCACGATCGAATGGGTCGACGGCAACCTGGGTTCGCGGTTGTCGATGAAGTACCCCTGCATTCAGTTGCTGGGAGAGGGCGCCAAGGCTGAGATGCTCTCGGTGGCCTTCGCCGGCAAGGGCCAGCATCAGGATGCCGGGGCCAAGATGATTCACGCCGCGCCCAACACCTCCTCGCGGATAACGTCGAAATCAATCTCAAAAGACAATGGTCGGGCATCGTACCGTGGCCTCGTCAAAGTTCACAAGAATGCCGTCAACACCAAAGTGTCGGTGGAATGCGACGCCCTTCTCATCGGCAAGGATGCCCGCAGCGACACTTACCCGACGATGGAAATCGACCACGATCAGGTAAAGATCGAACACGAAGCGCGTGTCTCCAAAGTCGCCGAAGAGCAATTGTTCTACCTGACCAGTCGCGGTCTGACCGAGGATGATGCCCGTCTGCTGATTGTAAACGGCTTCATGGAACCGTTCACCAAGGAGTTGCCGCTGGAGTATGCGGTGGAACTCAATCGATTGATCGAGTTGGAAATGGAGGGATCGTTAGGATGACGAATAATCCCACCGTGAACCAGACTGAGAACGCGGATTACCTGATCCCCGAGATGGCGCCCGAACTAGAACGTGGCCCGCGCTGGCTTCGTGACGTCCGTCGACGTTCACGCGAAGCCTTCAACAGCGCCCCGGTTCCCCATCGCGGTCTTCACCTCTGGCGCTATACCGACCCGACGACCTTCCTCGTCGATCGCAGCCAGGTCAGTGATACCGACTATGGTGAGAACTTCGGCGCCGTTGAAAAGATCGTTCGTGAGCACCTCGAGCACGGCAATCTGGCTGGTGTCATTAGCGATATGGGCGGTCGCGAGATCGGGTTCCACGGAACAGAGGAACTGTGCCATCGCGGCGCCATCATCACTAAGCTATCCGAAGCAGCTACTACGCATTCGGAACTAGTCGAGAAATATCTTTATCAACTGGTGAACTCGACCTCCGGCAAGTTTGAGGCCCTCAACGGGGCACTCTGGAACGATGGCATCTTCATTTACATTCCCGACGGCCTGGTGGTTGAAAAGCCACTCCATCTGCTGAGGGAATCCGGCCTCAGCGGCTCGGCCCAATATCCGCGTCTGCTGATCGTTGTCGGTAAGAACGCCGAATTCTCTGTCATCGATGAATACGGTGGTGGTTCGCTCGACGAGAGCCAGCCGAGCAACACCAACAGTGCGGTCGAGATTTTCGGTCTTGCGGACAGCCGCGTCCGCTACGTTTCATTGCAGCGCCAGGCCTCCGGCATGCACGGCTACATGACACATCGAGCCCGGATCGAACAGGGTGCAACCATGCTGACCGTTCCCCTGACCTTCGGCGGCGCTGTTTCCAAGCAGAATTTCGGCGTGATACTGAATGGCCGACATGCCGAGAGCAGCATGTTTGGCATGTTGTTTGGCTCGGGCTTCCAGCGCTTCGACAATCATACACTCCATCACCATGTGTCGGGAGAGACGACCTCAAACATAGATTTCAAGGTGGTCTTGCGCGACAAGGCGACGTCTGCCTACACCGGTCTGATACGAATTGAGAATGACGCCAGGACATGCGAAGCGTATCAGGAGAACCGCAACCTGCTATTGAACAGCGGCACCCGCGCCGAGACGATCCCGGAGTTGGAGATTCTGAACGAGGATGTCCGATGCTCCCACGGCGCGACGCTGGGACCCATCGATCCGCTTTCTATTTTCTACCTGCTTTCACGGGGAATTGATGAGGCTGAGGCGGTCCGGATGATTGTATCCGGCTTCGTGATCCCGACGTTGAGGCAGGTACCGGAAGACCTCCGGGATCGTATCGGGAGTTTTGTTGCCCAACGATTGGAGGGCAATTGACCATGGCTGATTTTGTGAAAGTTGCCGTCACCTCCGATATCCCGACCGGACAGCTTCGAGCGTACCAGGCAGGACACACGAAAATCGTCATTTGCAACAACGGTGACGAATACTTTGCACTGACCGATGAATGCTCCCACGATGCGGCCCCCATAAGCGACGGCAACCTGGACGGCAACAATATCGTTTGTCCTCGGCATGGAGCGAAATTCGATATCCGTACCGGTGCCGTCACCGGACCGCCGGCGGTGATCGGTATCGATAAGTATGAACTGAAAATCGAAGGTGAGGATATCCTGGTCAAGGTTGACTGATCTGCGACCTTCGAGGAACGAGACAATATAGATGCGAACAAATACCAACAACCGACCGGCTACCGTTCAAACGGCGCGATCACGACTGGACACCAACCGCATCAAGCGTGACTTCCCAATCCTCGAGGAGAAGATCAATGGTCACCGTCTTGTCTATCTCGATAGTGCCGCTACTTCTCAGAAGCCCAGGGTGGTCATCAATGCCATTCTTGATTTCTATCGTCGCAAGAACGCCAACATTCACAGAGGTATCCATTCTCTGGCCGAGAAAGCCACCGCCGCCTACGAGCACACCCGGAAGCGGGTAGCACATTTCATCGGCGACGTTGATCCCGAGGAAGTGATCTTCACGCGCGGCACTACCGAGGGGATCAATCTGCTGGCTTACACCTGGGGCGAGGCCAATATCAGGGAAGGCGACGAGATCGTCATCACTGAGATGGAGCACCACGCCAACCTGGTGCCGTGGGTTATCCTCGCGCAGAAGAAGAAGGCGATACTCAAACGAATCCCGATCACTCTTTGCGGCCATCTCGACTTGAGCAACATTGACGACATCATCACGCCTAAGACTAGGCTGCTGGCCATGATGCACATGTCAAATGTCCTGGGTACGATTAACCCGGTGGCGGAACTGACGGAGTCGGCGCACCGGCAGGGCGCCATTGTGCTCGCGGACGGCGCGCAGGCGGTGCCACATATGGCCGTCGATGTCAAAGCGCTTGGGGTTGACTTCTACGCTTTCTCATCGCACAAAATGCTGGGTCCGACCGGCGTCGGCGTGCTTTATGGAAAGCGTGCCTTGCTTGAGGCGATGCTGCCGTTCAATATGGGTGGTGAGATGATACGCGAGGTACGCTTCGACCGCATCACCTGGAATGAAATCCCGCACAAGTTTGAGGCCGGCACGCCGGACATCGCTAATGTCGTGGCCTTCGAGGCCGCCCTGACCTATCTCGAAGAGTTGGGTATGGACAAGATCAGAGAACATGAGATCGCGCTTACAAAGTACGCGATTGGCCGTCTGTCTGAAATTGACGGGCTTGAAATCCAGGGTCCCCAGGAGGCCGAGTTGCGCGGCGGCGCAATTAGCTTCACCGACCGCGACATTCATCCCCACGACATCAGCACCTTTCTCGACACCAAGGGGATCGCCATCAGAGCGGGTCATCACTGCGCTCAGCCTCTGATGAGAATTCTGGGCAAAATAGCGACCGCGCGCGCATCGCTATACATTTACAATGACGAGGCGGATATCGATGCTCTGATCGACGCTTTGATAGACATGAGGAGGTACTTCGGAGTATGAGTGAGCCACTGGACGACATGTACCGTGATATAATCATGGACCATTATCGCTCGCCGCGCGGCAAGCAACCGGTTAAGAGTGCCGACATCAGATCCGACGGATCCAACCCGGCCTGCGGTGACGAACTTGAGATGCAGGTCGAGATGCATGATGGCACGCTCAAGCACATCCATGTCGACTGCAAGGGCTGCGCCATCTCAGTGGCATCCGGATCGATGCTGGCGGAGATCGTCGAAGGGCGGCCGCTTGAGGAAGCCCGACGAATCGCCGAGTTGGTGCGCCGCATGTTGAAAGGTGAAGATGTCGAGTTGCCGGACGATCTGGGGGATCTCGACGCTCTAAAAGGCGTACGGCAGTTTCCGGTCCGCATCAAGTGCGCGCTCTTGTCCTGGGTTACCCTGATCAATGGTTTGGAAAACTACGAACGGGGCAAGGCCGATAGCGATACACCGGCGACGACCGAGGATAGGGAATGATGGCGAAAGCGTTGAAACATAACCGTCTTCTTGATTGAAGGATACACAAGCATGCCATTGCCGAAGAAGGAAGATGTTCTCGAGGCACTGAAACCGGTGCGCGACCCGGAGATACAGGTCGGCATCGTCGATCTTGGACTCATCTATGATATCGATATAGAGCCGGACGGTCTGGTGCAAATCAAAATGACCCTCACTACTCCCGCCTGCCCCTATGGCGAGATGCTGATCAATATGGCCCACCGCGCCGTACAGGTCCTCGACGGTGTGACCGAGGTCAGAATTGCCCTCGTCTGGGAACCGGTCTGGGACCCCAAAGAAATGGCCTCCGAAGAAGCCAAAGATTCGCTCGGTATTTGGTGAGACCCGCCTCGTGCGGCCCGACGCTTACGGTCTAGTCAGCAGCATGCGATGATTCACCACAAACCCCGCGGCCTCCACGCGACAAACGTAGAGCCCGGCCGGCTGATCAGAGGCATCCCATTCGAATGAAACAAACCCCGTGCCGCTCGTACCGCGAGACAGCGCCACCCTCGTTCCCAGCCAATTAAACACAGCGCATTCGAAATCGCCCGAATCCGGCATGTAGAAGCCTAGAGTGGTGGCATCACTAAACGGGTTGGGGTGGTTCGTCACATTCAACGGAGCCGTATCGGAGGCGCCGCCCAGATCAATCGGCGCCCCGTCGTACGTAGCAAGTTCTGCTTCTACTACATTGGCGTCGAAGGCCAGGAACGGTCCTTCAAAATACGCGCTCGCTTGTATCTTTGAAACCAGAACCCGTGTGTTGCGCCCGTCGAAAGCGTAACTGATCTCCATCTCAGACACCAGCAACTGTGGGGCGACGTCACCTTCCAGTACGATATACGCCGCACCTGCCCGACGGTCGATAAACAGCGTGCCGGCACTCTGGGTAAGCCTCCCGGGCACGGGTGTCACGGGAGCGAGCGGTAAGGCATCTCCGGTAATTATCCGAATAAGATATACCAGGTCAGCGATCTCCAGCGAAGTCCCGTTTCTGTTGACATCGGTGGCTGCAACCTGGCCCTGTAAGTTGACGTTGAACACACCGATACCCTTGACGAAGTAGTTGCTGAACAATACCGCATCGGCAATCTCGTTGGTCGTGCCATTCAGGTTGATATCACCGCGATCATCTATCGAATCGGCGCAAATTATCTGAATGCCACCGTTGATAAAGTCGATAGTCCGAACCGGAACCGGCTTGTCGGGATCGGCCGGCTCAAGGCATTCCTGCTGGACACCCGTATAGGTACAGAACCCACTGTGTTCATCCGTGATAAACTCCGACAAATCAGAGTTGTCAAACACATAGCGTGACACGCCCTGCACCCATGCTAAGGGGTTGTCAGTTGGGTGGTATGCGATGCTATTATCGCCGCAGTCCATCCAGAAGAAACGGATGGGGACAAATGCGCATTCAAGAGTCCGGTCACTGCTCACCACGAAGTCGAGCGTGAACAGTACATAGGGACCGGCGGCACCCAGACTGTCACAACACGCCATGTCCGGGTGGTAGGGACCGTTGTTGGTCTCGGCGATACTCACTACTCTAAGCATGCCGCTGGGACAACTGTCCCCACAGTTGCCGAACGGTCCATACCGATAATTGAAGTACTCCCAATCACACGCTGCGTGCAGGTCACCGGGAATCGCGGCCTGAGAATAGAGAGCCGACGCATCATACGCAATCAGGAAATCAAAGCCGCCGGACTGGAAGGGATTCCGATTCATTGTAATATCAACCAACTCGTGCATCCCCTGCAAGGTAGCATGAGTAGTCTCAATCTGAACTACGTAAACCGAGTCCTGCTCCCAGAAGACCGTATCTTCCGGTTCGAAGATGACCACAGCACCATCACCATCGTCGAATGTCGTGGGGGATTTCTTGGCGCACCCAGGAGCCAGTACGCACAGTCCGGTCAGAAGCACGATTGCCAAAAGGACTGGCGCGACAAAAAGCGACCGCTGCGTAACGTTTATTGGCTGACACATAAGATCGTTCGATATCATCATAGTATCTCCACCGTGACCGTTCCCAGCAGATACCAACCACTGAAGTCGAGCCTAACCGCCTGCGCCGGCCTGGCTCCATCAAAACGCCACATGGCGCCGGCATCGTCTTCGAGATCACCTGTCACAATTTGTCGGTACCCGCCTTCCGCCCCCAATGAAACCGGTCCAGCCAGACTTCGCTGAACTCCCATCGTGACCAGCCACCCGAATCCGCCTCCGGTATACTTGTCCTCTTTGCTCCATAGAGTTGCCTCTGAACTGTCGACGACTACTTCCTGCTCCAGGTTTGCTTTGCCGAACGCATAGGCTGCTCCGAGGCTCACAAACGGCGACCATGTTCCCCGCGACATGAAGTACTTGAATCGTGCCTGCGGAATGATGGCCGATACCGATAGTTCGTTGCTGACTGTCATGGTGCCGATGACCTGCTGCGATTCATCGGTAATCAATTCGGTGCAGCGGCTATTGGTCCTTCCCCCGGTGTAGGACAATCCCAAAAGCAATTGGTGCTTCGGCGGGAGTGAGTATGCGAGTTCGCCGTAGAAACTCACACGACTACTAAGATGATCATTCAGCAGCCCCGCCGGTCGCGCAAATCCGTCGATATACTTGTCGTTGAGATCGTCCTGGTCGGCTTGCCCCCATCCGGCGCCAAACGTGACCTGGACATTGGAAAACGGAGAACCCTCTCCGCGAACTCCACTCACCGAGAAAAGCACAAGCGATAAAGCAGCAAGGACTAACCTGGCACTCACTCGAACCATCAAGCGATTCTGGTTTGGAACTACAGACGTACTCTCATTCGTTAGCATGAACACACTCGGCATGACACAGTGGATAACCTACTCTGATGTTAATATAGGGATAAGTGGTTGTTAGTCAAGGGTCATCTGTGTGCGCTCAGGGAATGCGCCTATTAACACTGTCTCTCCCAGGTCAAGCCCGCGTTCAACAGGTCAACTGATCTCTAACATTTTCTTCAAAGCCGTCAAGGCCTCGCTTCGGTTCGGCTCGCTCACTTTCACCGGCTTGAGGTCAGCATAATTCTCAAGACAATATGCCAGGTCATTCAATGTCGTGCGATACATGTTGGCACACACCGGGCAGATCTGTCCCGACAACTCAAAGATCTTCTTGTCGGGATACTGATAAGCCATACGATTGATCAGATTGATCTCGGTCCCGATGGCTATCGTGGAACCGGCCGGCGCCTTCTTGCAATACTCAACAATGTACTTGGTTGAACCGGAACCGTCGGCCAACGAAACAACTTCGGGCAAACACTCCGGATGAACAATCACTTGAATCCCGGGGTGTTCTTCGCGCGCCTGCCGCACGTGTTCGGCCGTGAAATTGGTGTGCACGTGACAATGACCCTTCCAGAGGATTATCCTG